>NZ_JBVVQU010000034.1:0-70041 GCF_055811555.1 Mesorhizobium sp. WSM4813 | reverse complement strand
AGGCGCTGCTGCGAGCAAAGGCCGAGAGAACCATCAAGGCTCTGTGGGACGCGGTCGGCGCGGTCGTCGACCTCTTCACCCCAGCCGAATGTGCCAATTACTTCAAAGCCGCAGGATATGAACCGGATTAAACAGGACGTGCTCTAGATGTTTGATCCCAGGTTTTGATGGGGCATCCTTATCCTCCGAATCAAGGGATGCACTATGGGCCAGGTTCTTCATGGGAGCGCCACGACGACAGAGGCGGTCCGTCGAGCGATACAGCATAGTCAAGAGAGCCTGAGGGCGCTGGCCAAACGCTACGGGATCAACCAGAAGACGGTTGCCAAATGGCGGGAGCGGACCTCGGTGGCCGATCTGCCGACAGGGCCAAAGAGCCCCGCATCGACGAGGATGCGGCAGATTTCGTCGCCGATGGTATTCTCCATTCGGGGATAGATGCCAGCGCCGTCGTAGCGATTGCCCGACAGTGCTTTGGCGTGCAGGGCGAACTGGCCGCCTTTGAGCGCTGCAACGCGTAGCTAGACTAGCGAGACCTTGACGTCGAACTCGTAAGGAGCATGCGCCTTGCTTTTGCCCATGACCTCCGGCGGATGCAGGCTGTAGATTTTGCGGCCACGCTGGCGCTGTCTCTGCTCCAGAACCGTCGAGGCTTGGTGGAGCGGCGATTTGAAGCTCGTCTCGAGCTCGTTTTCGCCGGCAATCTGGTGGGAGATGTCGCGAATGGTTCGGCCGAGATAGTCTTCCGCTTGCGCGGCCACTTGTTGGCCCGCTTGAAATGCTTGGCGTGTGCATAACGCTGGTGCTTGATCGGCCATTAGCCAAGTCGGCAGCGGTGGCATGCCCGGGCCGTCCGAGTAGACCGCGCCGAAGTGCTCCTCCAGCACAGGCCAGCCGATCGCCTGCGCCAGCCGCACCAGCTCGTGCTTCAGGTTGATGATCTCGTCGCGCCGAGAGCGAAAAAGATCCTGCTCTCCAGTCTCGTGCTTCTCGCGTGGCCTGGGCACTGCAGTCCGCGCGATTCGCCGCCGCCGGCCCGGATGATCACGCCTCAGCGCACAAGGGAATCGCAAAAATGAATTGCAAGAAAACAGCGCTCAAACACCGCAAATCCTGCAACGCCAATGCGGCGTTTGTTCAATTCACGTCGGCGAATACTCAGGATCCTGCCGGAGCAAGTGACGGGAAGAGCGGGAGACGAAGCTGTAGGGCGCGCTGCCTGCGGCAAGAAGCGAAGCCGACAAGATCCAGAACGGGGCATTTCCCCACAAAGATCCTGAAAACATTGACCCAACGAGCGTCTCTACAAACAACAACGAAAGGAGGTCAAGTCGCGTGCGACATCTCCGAATTGCAATTCGTATGGCCGCAGACAACATGGCTGTCAGAAGCAGTAGGCCTACCAAACCCATAGCCATGCCTGTCTCTACTAATAAGTTGTGAGGGTACCCCCCCCAGGGGAATGCAAAAGCCTTTCCAAAAAGAGGTGACTCTGCAAAATACGAGTAGCCGAGCTCAAGAACCTCATACCGTCCATAGCTAGACTGATCTGAACCTACTTGGTTTAGTCGGAGATTGCTTAATACGGCATCCACATTCAGGAATGATAGTGCGATCAACGGGCCGACAACGGCCGCGGCTAGAGCCCATATCCATAATCTAGACAGTCGGAGGCACGTCATAAACAGGAGCACCGCAAATAAGGAAACTACTGGCCCTCTCGACGCCGCCAAGTACATCAGAAACATACCCGCAGATACCGATAGCGCACAAAGAGCCTTCAGCAGTCTACTCTCGGCTGTAGAGAAGAGGCAAATGCCGCATATCACCGCTGCTGCCCCAGTGTGCCCAACTGTTATGGGACTAATTTTCTCGAATTGTAGCCGCCCTCGTACGACCAAAGTGGTGCCTCCCTCGCCGTAAACGTAGGTTGAGAGCGACCATAGAGTCGTTAGCAAACTTATGAGAAATAGTGCGTGGACCACTTTATCCCATTCAACCCGCTTACGGGCCGTTCCGAGGAAGAGCACTACCGGCAGAATCGCTGCCGCTATGAACAAAAATGGGCGGCTGACATCGACCCCGTGAGCGGCGTCGACTCCCAGTCGCGCGAAATAAAGAGAAAAAAAACTGACGATTAACAGCGATGGCAGCCGCCACAACCGAGTCGGAGTCGATGCGATGCATGCGAGCGCCATCACTGCAGTCAATGCCCGGAACCCCACAGTCATCGCGTCGTCTTCGAAACCGAGTCGTTGTGACAAGAGGCCGGAAAGCGGGTAACCGACAACCACCAATCCTATCGTCCAGGCCGGCAGGTGAAGTGTCCATAGCAGCGAGGGTCTCGATGCACCGAACGGTTTCGCCATTTTCATCATTCGGACCTATAAGAACTAGGGCACACGAAGGATCTCCACGAATTTTCCGGCAATTTATGCGATCCGGTCAGAGGAGACAACGTGACAAATCCTCAGAATCGTCACAAAAGAAATTCCGACTTCAAGATAGGATACCTCCATGGCGTTGAAGTTCGGCTGTTCGCTACACGCGCTAAATACTCAGAGACCACGCCTGCATAGATTGATAGGTGGAGAGAAAGAGAGACTCCTTGAAGTTGGGGCCGTTCAGTCACTCGCGTTCCGGCGCGCTGCTGCGAATCGCGAGCCAAGAAGTGGACGGGCATGCCGAGACGGTTCCCGATGTTAACTGGATGTTGACCTGCCCAGCTCAGCCAATGAAAGTGGGACAGTTTTCCGAATAGGGAGATTTGACCTATTTTATACAGATCGGTACGTCAACCCTGAAGGCAAGAGATTAGGCCGCTATATGTGACGCTCACTTACCTGAAGAAATATGGCACTCGGTAAGAACAGGCACTAGCGCAGAACTGGACCTTCCAATTTATAAGGTTTGAGTATGCAGGATTGATTTGGTGCGCCAAAAGGCGCTTGGAATTATACAGATCTGGGAGTAATCGTGGCAATACGAGACGTGATCAGGAATAATATTAGACGAATGGTTGGCGGAACCTTCTCTGATCCCCTTCCGTCCATAGTACGCCCAGAAATCGAACTGGTGTACTGGCGGCCTGGCGGCGGAGAGAATTTTGGCGATGCGCTGTCGGCAGTCGTCGTGACGAAGATATTAGCTGACCGCGAATATTTTTTGAGAGAAGGTGTGAGGAAATTTGGTAGGTTACTGGCCCTTGGCTCTATTCTGCACTTTGCAAAAGATGGAGATACAGTGTGGGGATCGGGCTTCAATGGAAAGGTCACGAAAAACAAGCTCGATTTTGCGAGGTTAGATGTTCGTGCAGTCAGGGGGCCGCTAACAAGGGAACTTTTAGAGGACCGAGCGATTAAGGTGCCAGAGGTTTATGGCGATCCTGCTTTGCTCTTGCCTCGGTTGTTACCCGCGAGGTTTCGCCGGAGGCCAGGCGGTGGAGTTTTGTTCGTTCCACATTTCAGGGATGCGGGGATTGTGGAGGGCTTCAAGAACGAGCTATCTCCCTTAGAGCCCTGGAATGTGTGCGTTCAACGAATACTCGAGAGTGACCTAGTGGTCGCGAGTTCACTGCATGCGCTGATTGTCGCCGAGGCTTACGGAATTCCTGCTCGCTATGTTCGTCTTAGCGAGCACGAAAGCATATTCAAGTATAACGACTACTATCTTGGGACCGGGCGCCAGCAGGACAAAATTGCCATGAGTGTCACTGAGGCTGCGGAGATGGGTGGATTGGCGCCTCCCGAGTTTAATGCTTCTAAGCTACTAGAAGCGTTCCCGTTCGATTTGTGGCAGTGAATGGGAATTTGCACATGCTTTGCGGTGAAGGCAAATCTGAACCTCAAATAGCACCACGAGCCGACATGGCGGTCGCGTTTCTGAAATGGAGAGTTTAGTGCCCATCCTTGGCCCTATTGTTCGCTGTAATCGATCGTTTGCTGCATACTTGGAATACAAACTGCCCCGGGTCTTCGGGGCACCGTCCTACAAGGACGAACTCATACTACGCGTCGGGAAAACGATACGTGATGATTCTCCGAACGTCGTGGTTGAGATTGGCGGGATTGACAGGCCGATACTGAATCGAAGTTCCGAATACGAATATGTGGGCGTCGATATAGATTTTAAACCAGAGTGCGAGACGGTGTACGACCGCTTCGTTGTACAGACGGTAGAGGAGCCATTGAATTTTGAGGCAGGCCTAATATTTTCGACAACTGTATTGGAGCATGTCCGTGACAATGATTCTGCAGCGCGATGTTTCTTTTTGGCACTCCGTCCTGGCGGAACGACGCATCACTACGTGCCATCGAAGTGGCATCCATATTCAATTCTATTGCGCCTAGTTGGTCCAACTATACAGAAACGGCTTATATCTATCATACGACCTCATGCTGCCTCGACGACCGGATATCCCGCGTTTTTTAATCACTGCTCTCCGACATCTATGGAGAAACTCTTCAAGAAATATGGATTTACAAACGTCGAAGTGAAGGCTTACTATAGGGCTAGTGATTACTTCGCATTTTTCTTTCCAGCTTATTTGTTGGTGGCTCTCCTGGAGAACGCGTGTTCTGCGCTGGATCTGAAAGTATTCGCCTCTGGATTCATAATAAGCGCGAAAAAACCTGCAACGGTCAAACCAGAGACGCATTGAGGAACGGCGCTGTTGAACCTGCTGGCTATGGCAAGGCAAGCAGTTCAGGAGTTCGAGGGTTGGTGGGGCGTTCGGCGAGAGTGGGAGTTCAGGTCTAATGCAACAGCAGGTTGCTGCCGAGTTTGCTGCAATTGCAATATTCGCATACAACCGGGTGGACCGGTTGCGGGCTTTAATCCAGTCCCTTGAGGGGTGCCGACAGTTTCGGGCTTCTCCCGTACGGATATATGTGGACGGCCCCAGAACTCTCGCGGATGCCACAAGGGTGAACGGAGTATTAGAGTACATCTCAAGCATTGATCATCCATACATGATGGTGGTCAAGAGGGAAACCAATCTTGGACTTCGTAAATCGATTCACTCCGGTGTTGGGCAGACGCTGGACGATTATGACAGGGTCATCGTGCTTGAGGACGACCTGACGGTATCGGGTGACATTATTGACTATTTTAATTCTGCTCTCGAAAAGTACGCATCGTCCCCTCGCGTATTTAGTGTCTGTGGATATATACCTTTTGCAAAGGAAATATCAAGTCTTGACCGCGCGCTGATCCTGCCAAGCGCACACCCATGGGGCTGGGCAACATGGCGGCGCGCCTGGTTGGGGTTCGATATAGACTTATCTATTCGTCCCGAAGATGTTTCTTCGCGGGCATTCAGCGTTGCATTTAATTTATCAGGTTACCGAGATTACACGCAGATGCTCCGTTTTGTATATCAAGGGCGACTCGATAGCTGGTTTTTAGTCTGGAATTACTATGTGTTTATGAATGGGGGAGTGTCGGTTTTCCCGCCGAGATCCTTGGTGGCAAACTCAGGTTTCTCATCGGGCACCCACTCTACCCGTTGGAACATTCTAAGATATTTCTATAAGATTATTCCGCCGGCGCGGCATGACTTCGAACTGCCTTCAGAAACTCATGTAGACTATTGGGCAATTGATTGCCTGGCGCGCTCACGCGAAGCTTGGCTGAGCATGATAACTACGAAAGCCGGAGTAGTAAAACGCATGATTCGCGATCGAAGAATATGAACATATTGCTTCGTTCTGTCCGTGCAGTCGTTCGACGACTGTACCGCGTGCTTGCGGTGAGGCGCAACGTCGAAGTTGGGCCGGACTTTGTTATTGGGAGAGGAAGTTTCGTAACTGCACCAAGGCGGCTTGTGATTGGGCGAAACGTTAGCATCGGCTCATATTGCTGGATTGCATGTGACGGTCAAATTGGAGATGGGGTGCTCATTTCGAGCTTCGTGGGAATCGTAGGTCGTAAAGATCATGATATGCGACACCTTGGCACTTCCATAGTCGACGCACCGTGGGTTTATGCGGGCGACGGTGAACTGGCGCAGGCCGAGGACGCGATCCAAGTGGAGGATGACGTTTGGATCGGTTTTGGCGCGATCTTGCTTTCGGGCATTCGAATTGGAAGGGGGGCGGTAATCGGCGCTGCCGCAGTTGTTACGAAAGATGTACCTCCATATTCAATCGTAGTTGGAAATCCCGCGGCGAAAGTGGCATCTAGATTTACAGCGGACGAAGTGGTCAAACATGAAGCTCTGCTAGCCGTGAAAAGGCGCGAGATACCACGCTCTTGAAGTTGCTGGGATGCCAGCTGCTGTGACTATGGATGATGCGTTCGGGAGGTCATTCGACAATCATGGATTGTAAACTCGACAGTCATGAACTGTAAGATAGGTTGATTGGCGAGCTTCATGCCGAGAGATGTATATAGGCTGGCATATGCCGTCCGCTGGGCTACCGGTCAGTTGAACACAACGGCTGTCAGTTGACCACAAATCATCTAGCTCGTGTGATTGGGCGTTCGACCACTCCCAAGTGCCAAAAGGCTAATCCATGTCATTTATCCTAGGTATAGTTGCTGTAACGCTGGTTGCGTGGTCGGAAGTGCACTTGGCATTCATTGACAACGCTCCAGGTTCCAAATTCCCACGCAATGTCCATGCCGGCGTGTCTTGGGAATCATTACCAAGTTTTTCTATGAAGGGCGGGTTGAAAGTTTATTGGGATATTCATGATAAATCAAAGGGTAGGAATACGGCCGAGGCAATCAAGCATGGATTTGAACGACTAACATTGCTTAATACCTATGCTTCGCGACCGGGCCAGGCCGAAAACATGACGAATGCCCTCAGGCGGGGTGTTCTGAATCCGTGGGTCAAACCAACCTACTTCGAACGAGTAGTCAAAGAGAATATTCGGCGCGCTCGGAACCGTGGCACTTGGGTGCATGACATTGAATTTAGTTTTGAGAATGTCTCCCGGGCCTGGTTGAACCCAAAGATTCGAGCGTCGTCCGGTGCTCAAGATTTCCAGGCCTTTAAACAAGCGTACTACAAGGAGTGGGCGAGTTGGTTCACTTTGCCCCTTGCATGGACAAAAGAGGTGCATCCAGATGCGAAAGTCGGCATCTACGGGCAGCAGCCGTTTCGGCGAGATTATTGGGGCATAGCAGGAGGGGATACCGCAAGTATTGACGGGGCTCACCAATCGGACGGGGATTTATGGAAATTTATTGACAAATTCGTCGACTTTTATATTTCAAGCGTTTACGTATTTTATAATGACCCAGGTTCGGTATACTACATAGCTAGTAACGTAGAAGAAAACGTCACGACGGCTAAAAAATTCGGCAACAGGCCGGTGTATGCGTATACCTGGATGCGTTACCATAGCTCGAAGAAACCGTCGGGAGATGCGGAGCTGCAACCATACTTGATCGAGGCAATAGCAATAGTTCCCTTTTTCTCAGGGGCTCGGGGGGTCGCGCTCTGGGGGTACGAACCCGAAGTTCGTGAGGATGACGGCCAGCCGTATCGGGGAATGAAAATCTACATGGATTCGATGCGAAGGGTCGCCTCGTTATCCCATCTGATCGGTCGGGGAACCGTCGCGGAAGGAACGCCGGCCCATGTTCTTTGGAAGCAGCGTCGACCTCTCGTACGGGTTATCGACGTGGATAAATCGGACTGCATCGTCATGGCTGTGAACCCTTGGCAAAGTGAACATGAAGAGACAGTTCAGAAGGCGCGATGCCGCTCGGAGGAATTCGATGTCAAAATTAGGGGGAAGCACATTTCGATTGTATATAGAGCGCACGGAAACTCGCGTGAATTTTAAGGACTTCTCCTGGTGATCTTGTGCGTGCGGCCCGGCCGTTACCCCTACGTCTCGTGCGACCTGACGATCCCGATAGTGGAGGTCGCGGAAGGCGGCTTTGTCCGTGGGCGTCCGGTCGGTCTGGCGTCGCTAATAAGAAAGCCGCAACGGTTTTGTGGTCCCCGGGACGGTGGCGCATGCAAACCCATCCAACGCCATATGGCCTCCAATTCGCGGCCGATCTCGTGTGTGGCGAAGAAATCGGCTCATGTCGGCTCCGCGGCAAACGCCCGCTCGCGCTCGCAATACCGTTCTGGCCGGGCAACGCGGCAGAATACGTGCGTGGGCCGGAAACAGGCTAGGACAACGATTGGAAAGGGCATGATGAGAGCTTCGAGGGCCGTCGCAAGACGAATAGTGGTGCAACTTGCAGGCTGTCTGCAGGAGTGAGCATCTTGTCGCTCAACACAATAGGTTTGCTTGCATTTGTTGCCTTGGCGTTCGCGATCGGCTTCCTTGTCATTATCATGGAAAAAGGGACGCCTGATCGTTCGCAAGTACCCAGGCCGCAAGTGGCGCTCGAGCCGTTTGATGGCAAGCTTTCCATCCATGGAGTCGATGATCTTCGCGTCGGCGGCCGCAAGGTTGTGCTGTGCGGCGTGGCGTTTGCCAAGCCCGCGGTCCATACGGGCCATGGTCACGGAGGCGGCGCGCCGAGACTACCATCGGCTCGCCTTGAGCTGTAAGCCGGTCGGCAAGGGGACGCCTTGCGACGTCAATGTCGCCTCAAAGCTCGGTGATGCTGTCGTTGTGCAATGCCTCACGTCCGACGGCACGGATTTGGCCGCGAAACTTGCCGAGGGTGGCATCTTATACGGGCAGCCGGCGCAGGCGGGTTCGAGCTACAAATCTTGCTTTACCGGCCCCCGACTCGTAGGCTGCCGACTCGCGGTTTCGCCATTCCCACCCCCGATGTCTCACCCATTATCGACGCTTGACCTGCACGACGAATCGACGCAAGGGGCGGCTGAAAGCCCAAGAGATGCCCGCCAACTTATCTGTGGCGGTTAAAATTGATGGCGAAAAGAACCCAGCTCGCCCTCCAACAATGTCTATGCGCGAAAATGGCGGCGTCAAAGTTGGCAAGTGAGTGTGTCAAATGAAACACAACGGTAACCCAAACGTATCTCACACCTGCGAAACAGGTTGGAATTAAAGAAAAAAGCTGTTACGCGGTTCTTCGATGTCTTCAGTATTGGGCGGGGCTGAGGTACGGCGGGACAAAAAGGATCGAAACGAATGAACCTTGTAATTAAAAGTGCGTTGGCCGGATTTATCGCCTCGATCGGCGTCAGCCCGGTTTCGTCTTTCGCTCAGGATGCGACGTGCACATGTACGACCGTTTATCAAGGCGCGGCGAATTCAATTGGATCTATCAAGCGCGCCAATGGCGATGTGATGGTTTCACAAGCCGCTGGCTACGGCCCTGCCAAAGCGGGAAATGCTCTGGATTTCGGCAGCCGCGTAGTGGTCGGTGCCAGGGGGTCGGCGTCGGTCAATGTCGGGGGCTGCAATCTGGATGTGCCCGCGAATTCAAGCCTCGATATTTCCCGTATCGAGAACAATATCTGCCTAAAAGTTGTGGGCTCCGAGCAGACGGCCGCAGCCGTTAGTTCTGAGCATACGGGTCAGATCCCCCCGGACAGAAACCGTTCCAACACTCCGCTGTATATTTTTGGGGGCATGGCTGGTGCGGCTGGCATCCTTGCCGCAACGCAGGACGACAACAACGGCGTTAGCCGTTAGGCGACTAGGCAATACAGCGGAGGCATGTGACGGCCTCTGCTGTATGCCTTGTCGATGCCCCTGTTCGCCTCGGGCCCTGGCGCGCCGGCTGTAGCCGGAGATGTTGATGGAATTCATTAACCATACCGCTCTATGGGCGAATTCGTCTCGGTGGGCTGGGTGGCGCTGTGACGGGCGGCGCGGCAGCGCTGATTACCAGTTAGAACGATATGACGACAGCGCTGTCGGCGCATAGCTTGAATTTGGCATTCACCGCATTGTCTGAACCTGATAAGTGCGTCATTCGCTCTCGCGCGGGTGGCGCATTTGCCTGTTACTTTGGAGAGGTCGTCACATTGCTTCAGTGCGGCCGCAATCGCCAATGATCGACCTGCATTCCCACATCTTGCCTGGTCTTGATGACGGCTCGCCCAGTCTTGCTGAATCGCTGGAAATGGCGCGGCTAGCGGTGGCAGACGGAACAACGCATATGGCGTGTACGCCACACATCGTGCCCGGCATGTACGAAAACGGATCTTCGAATATTGCCCGAGCGGTTCAAGGGCTGGACCAGGCCCTACGCCGCGCCGCAATACCGCTTGCCCTTTATATCGGTGCTGACATTCATGTCGCGCCCGATCTCCCGGAGCAATTGGCGCTCGGCAAAGTGCCGACGTTAAACCGGTCTCGCTATTTTCTATTCGAACCGCCGCATCACGTTTTGCCGCCAAGATTAGAAGATCTGGCTCTGCGCCTCATAAACGCCGGGTTCATTCCGATTCTTACTCATCCCGAGCGGCTGACCTGGATCAAGGCAAATTACGACGTTGTCGAGCGGTTGAATGCAATGGGCTGCCTTGTTCAGCTTACGGCAGACTCGATTGTTGGTGCTTTTGGACGGACCGCGCTTTACTATTCGGAAAAGCTGATTGACGAAGGCAGGGTAGATATTATCGCATCGGACACCCATGGCGCCACCCGCCGGCCTCCTGGGCTGTCGCAGGCAGTCGCCGCTGCTGCGAAGCGATGTGGGGAAAATGAGGCCCGCGATATGGTTTTGAGACGTCCAGGCGAAATATTGGCGAACCGGCCTCTGGAGCCGGTCGGAAAGGCGCGCGCGAAAAAGCCAACCTCCGGCACCGTTGGTCGCTTCGCGGGATTGGGTCGCTTGTTGAAGGGAGGGACCGCGTGATGGCCGTTTTTCGTTTCGACAAAGGCCATATGGGCACGATAAGTGTCTTGCTCGCCTCAATGACGGCAACTGCGTGCACGAGCAGTTCCTCGACGACACAGTCATCGCCGACTTCGATCGATGCGCTGCAGCTGACTTCATCGGCCGTGCCGCTTTCGGGCGGGGGCGCCCTGCAGGTCGTAAAGGATCTACCTGCGCCGCATGACACACAGAACGGCAGCGAACAGCCTTTATCCCCAAACGACGTGCTTGAGGTGAATGTGTTCCAGGTTGCCGATCTGAACAGAAATGTGCAGGTCGATGCTGCAGGGCAGATTTCTCTTCCGCTTATCGGAACCATCACCGCAGCGGGGAAAACTGTCCGTCAGTTGGAGCAGGAGATCGAGACAGCCTACGGCGCCAAATATCTGCAGGCGCCTGATGTGACAATCTTCGTCAAAGAATCTATCGGACAGCGCGTAACTGTAGATGGCGAAGTCAAAAAGGCAGGGATCTATCCAGTGTCGAGCAATTCCTCGCTGTTGGACGCAGTAGCGCTTGCAGGCGGTTTTGGTCCGGTCGGCGATGCCAAAAAGGTTTTCGTCTACCGCAATGTGGGCCAAAACAAACTAGTTGCAAACTATAATGTCGACCAAATCCGAGCCGGAAAAAATCAAAATCCGCGAATTTATGGCGGTGACGTGATTGTTGTGTTCGCCTCACAATCGAAGATTGCGATGAATAACCTCAAGGAGGCGCTTGGGGTTGCATCAAGTGCTGCAAGACTTGCCGTGATCCCGTAAAGTGGGTCAATGCGGGCCGCAAGACAGACAAGCTAGGATCACCTCGCAAAATGCTCGATCGCAACAGACAGCATCAAATTGCAGGCCCAGGACATGGCCAAGTCTTGTCCCCCGACCTGTATTATGACGGTGCGCAAAACTATAGCCCGTATGGTCGCGACTACGCAGAGCAGGACGAGGGCTTCAATCCCCTCAAAATGTTATTTTATGTTGTCCAGTATCGCTGGCTGATCGTCATGATGGTAGCGGCCGGGCTTGTCGCCGGCGTCGTCGTTACGATGATGCAGACACCAAAATATCAGGCAACAACGCAATTAGAAGTGCTGGTCCCTTCGGCTAAAGTCTTCCAGGACATCGAGGTGGTTTCTGAAAACGCTGACGTCCGCGCCTTCTTAACAGCCCGTGAAAAGCTCAAAAGCCGCGCGTTAGCTCAGCGGGTGGTGTTCCAACTGGGTCTCAGCGAAAAGCCGGATTTCCTGTTTCCGACCGCTGACTTCTCTCTTAGCAACATCTTCTATCGTGCGTTCGGGATTTCCAAATCGACCTCCATTGAGGAGAAAACGCCGGAGCAACGCGAGGCTATTGCGATCCGGCGCATTCTGAATGATCTCACTGTCAATCTGGTCACGAATACAAGCCTGCTGTCGATCACGTTTGTCGATCAGAAACCGAAATATGCGAGCGACATAGCCAACCAAATTGCACAAAGCTTTATTGATCAACGTATCGATCAGACTAGCGAAACTTCTGACCTGGCGCGGCAATTCATTCAGGAACAGGTTGTGCAGGTGAAGCAAAGACTTCAGAAATCCGAAGAGGAGTTGGTCGCTTACGCAAAGGATGCTGGCATCACGACGACTGGTGACGAAAAGTCGCTGATAGGGTCGAACATTGAGGCCTTGAATACCGCGCTTGCGGCAGCTATCCAGGGGCGGCTCGATGCCGGACGTGTGGTTGACCAGATTGACAAAGGACGCGGGCCGAGCCTCAGCCCAGTCTTGGAGAGCGAGGGTCTGCGGAAGCTCAGCGACAAGCTGGCCGATTTGGCGGGCCAGTATCAACAGAAGCTTGGCATATTGAAGCCCGGGTTTCCAGAGATGCAGCAGCTTCAGTTGCAGATCAAAGAGCTGCAACGGCTTTATAACAATGGCGTTCTCGCTATAACGGATTCGCTTCGGCTGAAATATCAAGAGGCGCAGAACAAAGAGGCTGATCTTAAGGCCAAACTTGCTGAAATGGAAAAGCAGCAAGTTGTCTTTAACGACAAGAACATCAAGTATACGATCCTAAAGCGTGAGGTAGATTCGAATCGATCGCAATATGACAGCCTTATCGCCAAGCTGAACGAAGTTGGTGTCAGCTCTGAACTCAAGACGCAAAGTGCCGCGATTGTTGATTTCGCGGCGCTGCCTGATCGACCTTATTCGCCGAGAGTGAGTGTCAATCTTGCTGTCGCGCTGGCTCTTTTTATGGCTCTGACCGCCTCTATTATTTATATCATTGAGCTGTTGAACAATACTTTTACCAACCCTGAGCAGATTGAGAAGGAGCTCGGATTAGCGATGCTCGGCATCTTGCCGCTTGTTGATGACCGGGAGCTCTTAGCCAGTATCGCGGATCAGAAGTCGGGACTGTCCGAAGCCTACCGCTCGCTTCGAACGTCATTGCAGTTCTCCGGTGCCGAAGGCGCCCCGCGATCGCTACTGGTCACGAGTTCCGAGCCGTCGGAGGGCAAGTCGACCACGTCGTTCAAGCTCGGGCAGGATTTTGCAGCACTCGGTGCAAGAGTTCTCATAGTGGATGGTGATCTTCGGAAGCCGAATCTTCATCGGCTGTTTGGTCTCGACAACACAATCGGCCTGAGCAATCTCCTGACAAACACCGTCCGCAAGGAGGATCTGGGAAGCATTTTCAGGGCGACGAAATATCCTAATGTGACAGTCCTGACCTCTGGAACAATCCCCCCCAACCCTGCGGACCTGCTCTCTTCGCCGAAGATGGCACTGATCGTTACCAATCTCGGAAAGCGTTTTGACCTCGTCATAATCGATGCTCCGCCCGTCGTCGGCCTCTCAGATGCCCCCATTCTCAGCCGGCTTGCCGAGGGCACATTAATGGTCATCTCCACCAATCAGGTGACACGCAAGTCAGCGAAGACAGCGTTGAAGCGTCTGCGAGCTGCCGGCACGAACGTGGTTGGAGCCGCGATGTCGAAGTTTGCAGTGAACAAGTTTGATTACAACTACGCCTACAAATATATGAACTCCCAGTATTACGACTACGGCACGAGCACCCCGAAAATTGAGGGCAAAGTCGATGACGGAGCAGACCAGCCCGCTTATGCAAAATCTCCGGCGTTCAGGCGTTTGGTTCGTCGCATCCGGTCTAGTGTTGGCGGCTTCGTCGATCGGGCTAAGTCGGTTTCTTGAAACCGAGGCCCCAGCCGTTTCCCTTGCGCTAGATCCGTTGAACGTCAATGCCTTGATAGGCGAGATTACCAACGACCTGAACGTCTCAATCAACGCTCCTGATCTCGATGCGTTGCTTGCTAAGGCCGAAGGCGCGCTTTACTTTGATCTGGCTGATGCACGTCTCTTCAGCCTGATCGGCGAGATCAAGTACAGGCAGGGTGAAAAAGACCAGGCCCATGAATTGTTCGATCACGCTCAAAGATTATCCAAGACCGAAATCCACGCGCTCCAGAGGTCGATCGGTCACTTGATCGAGACAAACGATCTGTCGAAGGCTGTTGGCGAAATCGACATACTTCTGCGGCGGTGGCCCGATCGATTTCGGGCCGTCGCCAAGGGCCTGCCGACAATCCTATCGAACCCTGTCGGCTACCAAGCCGTGCTGGCCGCCATCAAGGCGGAAGCACCCTGGAGAACCAATCTGTTCGCAACGCTTGGCAGGACGCCCGAGGGGCTCGATTTTGCAAATCGGCTGCTGCTCGATTTGATCGGATCAAGCGCACCACCAAAACCAGGCGAATTGGCTACTGTGATTGGCGGCTATATCCGTCATAAAGAATATGAACCAGCATATCGGTTGTTTCTCTTCAGCTTATCTGATGAAGAGCGGAAGTTGGGCGGATACATTTACAACAGTACCTTTAAACCAGTACTCAGCGGCAAGCCTTTCGATTGGCAAATCCGCGATCAGTCGAGCATGGAAGTTGCGTTCGCAACGTCCCAAGATGCAGCAGAGGGCGAAGGCGGAGTGACCGTCCGGTTCTTGAATACCCCTGTCAAGAAGTCTGCCCTTCAGCAATATATTGAACTGCCTCCTGGTTCGTACAGGATTTCTCTGGCTGCATCTGCAAGAAATCTGAAGCTTCCAAAGGAATTGTTCTGGTCGATCAGGTGCGTTGGCCCAGCCGGCGAGATAGCTCGCGTGAATATCTCGGAGGGTACATACAATCGTCAAGCCCTGAGTCAGGATTTTATGGTCGGCCCCGCGGGATGTCCCATGCAACTGTTGCGGCTGGAGACGGCTGCCATTGCCGAGAGTTGGCGATTTCGCTACGTCGGTACGTTGGTAATGCACCAATTGAGCATCGAGAGACTATCATCTTGAGCGACCGATCGTCGGAATGGAATAAATATCTCCTCGGATCGGTTCTGTTCGTGTCACTGCTGATCGGCGGAGGGACCGCAAGCGGCCTCTATACGGATACGCTGATTGAGGTCGCGGCAATCATCACGGCAGCGGCTGTCTTTTCGCAGACCTCTGGCCAGAGAATCCCCCGTTCTGTTCTGTGGCTGCTGATCTGCGCTGTGGCATTGATGATTTTACAAGTCGTCCCGCTACCTGCTGCCATGTTCAACGGGCTGCGACCAGAGCTGTTGCTCGCAAATCCTTGGCTGGCGGGCGAAAGCGGAATTCGCTTCGTTAGCGTCGGAGTTGGACGAACGATCGAATGTATATTGTATCTGGTGGCGTCAGCCGCGTTTCTTTTGAGCGTATTGCGTTTGCGCGCCGAGCAGGTCCAGGCACTTCTTCCGTTCTTTTTTATAGGTGTCATCTGCAACGGTTTGGCCGGAGCGATTCAATATTCGCTCTCTGACGACATCGCCATTAATGGTTTATTGCCTTTTACGATCAATGCCGGGCTTTTTGCTAATCAGAATCATTTCTCGGCCTTGCTTTTTGTTTCTATCCCCTTCGTCGTCTATTACGGTCTGTTCCGCGGGCATCTTTTATCGGGTTCACTCGGACTGATCGCACTTTTGTTGCTTCTTTTGGCCGCCGGTTCGCGTGCCGGTGTCTTGATTGGGCTGGCGATTACAGCACTTTCCATCGTCTTTCTTTCAGCACGCTCTAGGGTTAGTGGAGTCGGCATCCTCGCGATTTTCATAGGGCTTTCTGCTTATACGATCGGTGCATGGACGAAGATCGATGCCGGCGCGATTGATCCGGCTTTCGGGCGAGGAGAATTTGCCCGTACCACCATTGAAGGAATCAAGGAGAATTTGGCCACTGGTATTGGATTTGGGAATTTCCAAAAAGCCTATCAGATATACGAAAATGAGAAGATGATTTTCAGTAGATATGTCAATCATGCTCACAATGATTATCTTGAAATAGTTTTTGAAGGAGGAATTATCTCGATTCTGTTGATGGCTTGTTATTTTATCTTGCTTTTAGTGGCGCTTGTCAGAATCCGTCATGGGTCATTTCAAAAAGCGGCATTTCTCTCGGTCTCGTTTCTTCTCATCCATTCATTGGTCGATTATCCGTTGCGGACTGAAGCGCTTGCAATGACGTTTGCATATCTAAATGCCATCATATTTCACAAAGGGTTTGCAGACCGCTTGGCCCAGAGGGGCAAATTGATCGAGATCGACCATAACGGTGACAAGTTGTTTGTTCCCGTCGCGACGTCGTATTAGCGCCTCATGGCGACGGCTGTCCGAGTCACCCCAACCATGTTCTAATGAGCATAGATTGCAATCGTACTCGCATTGTCGGCTGGTCGATTGTGAAGCGCTGTCTCGCTTTCTCTTCAGGGCAACCAGAATAGACGGACCACAGGTCGCCGCCAAGGGTGACCACCAATCCCTGGAACCGGAGAAAAGAGAAAAAAGGGCAAGTGACAATGCCTCCTGGAAGACCGCAGTAGAGTGTAGCCGAGTTGGCGCGGATCTCAGCCCCTCCACGGAGTATTTTCTTGGAACCCTAGTCCCATCAGCCCGTGAGCAGGAATTTCCGGGTTCTGGCCCCTGCGTGGAAAATTCATTCCCGAACCACTCCAGGGCAGGCCTGTCTTGCATTGTTATAAACGGTAGCGATCTGCTAGAACGCCTGCACAAAAATAAGATTGTCCAGAAGTGAAGCTTGAACCGGGCCGCTGAAAATTGCGCCTGATGCGTCGATGCAAGATCTGGACGGCACGAAAGAACGTCTAAAGTCCATGAACATCGCGCTTACGCACCTTCAGCGGCTTGAAGCTGAATCCATCCATATTTTTCGCGAGGTAGCGGCGGCCTTCGCCAAGCCGGTTATGCTCTATTCGGTCGGCAAGGATTCCTCCGTGCTGATGCATCTTGCGATGAAGGCGTTTTATCCGGCCAAGCCGCCATTTCCGTTCCTCCACGTCGACACGACCTGGAAATTCCGCGAGATGATCGCGTTTCGCGATCGGATGGCGCAAAAGCTCGGCTTCGATCTCCTGGTCCATGTCAATGAAGATGGTGTGCGCGACAACATCAATCCCTTCGACCATGGCTCGAACACCCACACCCACGTGATGAAGACCGTGGCGCTGCGGCAGGCGCTCGACAAATACGGCTTCGACGCAGCCTTCGGCGGGGCGCGGCGCGACGAGGAGAAATCGCGCGCCAAGGAGCGGATCTTCTCCTTCCGCAACGCCCAGCACGTCTGGGATCCGAAAAACCAGCGGCCGGAGATGTGGAAGATATTCAACACTCGCATCTCGACCGGTGAGTCAATCCGGGTGTTTCCGTTGTCGAACTGGACCGAACTCGATATCTGGCAGTACATTCTCCAGGAAGACATCCCGATCGTGCCGCTCTATTTCGCCAAGGAGCGGCCGGTCGTCGAACGTGACGGCATGCTCATTCTGAGGGATGACGACCGCATGGAATTGCGCCCGGGCGAAACGGTGGAAAACCGGCTGGTGCGGTTCCGCACGCTCGGCTGCTATCCGCTGACCGGCGCGATCGAATCAGACGCCGATACGCTGGAAGCCATTGTCGGCGAAATGCTCACGGCCCGCACCTCCGAACGGCAGGGCCGCCTGATCGACCGTGATGAAGCGGGCTCGATGGAAAAGAAGAAGCGCGAGGGGTACTTCTGAGTATGCGCCACATTATGGCTAACAACCTCGCCCCCACCGACGGCATTCGTGACTATCTGGCGATACAGGAACGAAAGTCGCTGCTGCGCTTCCTCACCTGCGGTTCCGTGGACGACGGCAAGTCGACGCTGATCGGGCGCCTGCTCTCGGACACCAAGCAGATTTTCGAGGACCAGCTTGCCGCGCTCGAGCGTGATTCGCGCAAGCACGGCACCACCGGCGACGACGTCGATTTCGCGCTACTGGTCGATGGCCTTGAGGCCGAGCGTGAGCAGGGCATCACCATTGATGTCGCCTACCGCTTTTTCGCCACGCCGAAACGCAAATTCATCGTTGCCGACACGCCCGGCCACGAACAGTATACGCGCAACATGGCGACGGGCGCGTCGACCGCCGATCTGGCCATTGTGTTGATCGACGCCCGGCAGGGCGTGCTGCGCCAGACAAGGCGCCACTCGATCATTGCTTCGCTTTTGGGCATTCGCCACATCGTGCTCGCCGTCAACAAATTCGATCTCGTCGGTTTCGACATGGCCGTGTACGAACGCATCATCGAAGACTATCGGCAATTTTCGCACAAGCTCGGCTTCGAGACGATCGTGCCCATCCCGATGTCTGCCCGTTACGGTGATAACGTCTCCATCCGCTCGGACAAGACAGAATGGTATTCCGGGCCGACGCTGATCGAACATCTGGAAACCGTGTCGGTCGATGAAGCCGTTGTCGAGCTGCCGTTCCGTTTTCCAGTGCAATATGTGAACCGCCCCAATCTCGATTTTCGCGGTTTTGCCGGCACGATCGCGTCAGGCTCCGTCTCACCAGGCGACGAGGTCGTTGTCGCCAAATCCGGCAAGTCCGCGCATGTCAGGCGCATCGTCTCGCATGGCGGCGATCTGAGCCAAGCGGTCGCCGGCCAGGCCATCACCCTTGTTCTCGACGATGAGGTCGAGATCTCGCGCGGCAATGTGTTGGTATCACCGTCGGCGCGGCCCCAGGTCGCCGATCAGTTCGCCGCCAACATCGTCTGGTTCGACGAGCATGCGCTGCTGCCGGGCCGCTCCTATATCCTGCGGACCGAGACCGATCAGACCAGTGCGACCGTCACCGACCTGAAATACCGCGTCAACGTCAACGACTTTGCCCATGAGGCGGCCAAGTCGCTGGAAATGAACGAGGTCGGCATTTGTAATATCTCGACGCGGGCGCCGATCGCCTTCGATACTTTCGCCGAGAACCGCACGACCGGCGCCTTCATTCTGATCGACCGCATCACCAACGCCACGGTCGGCGCCGGCATGATCTTGCATTCGCTGCGCCGCGCCGAAAACATCCACTGGCAATCGCTCGATGTCGGCAAGCACGGCCGCGCCGATCTGAAGAACCAGCGGCCCGCCGTGTTCTGGTTCACGGGGCTCTCGGGCTCGGGCAAGTCGACCATCGCCAACCTTTTCGAGAAGAAGCTGTTCGCCACCGGCCGGCATACCTACATCCTGGACGGCGACAATGTTCGCCACGGCCTCAATCGCGATCTTGGCTTCACCGACGCCGACCGCGTCGAAAACATTCGCCGCGTTGCTGAAGTGGCGCGGCTGATGGCCGATGCCGGGTTGATCGTCATTGTTTCCTTCATTTCGCCATTCAGTGCCGAGCGGCGCATGGCCAGGGAGTTGATGGCCACCGGTGAATTCATCGAGGTGTTTGTCGACACACCGTTTGAGGAATGCGCCAGACGCGATCCGAAGGGCCTCTATGCGCGGGCGTTGAATGGCGAAATCAAGAATTTCACCGGCGTCGATTCACCGTATGAAGCCCCGGAAAACCCCGAAATCCATCTCAAGACACTCGGCAAGTCTGCCGAGGAGATGGTAGAGGCCCTGGAACTCTGGCTGAACGAGCGCGACATTGCCGAAAACCAATACGATAGCGGCGGCGGCATCTGACGACGAAGCGATGCTCGGCGTGTTCGAGCGCCTCGCCTTGGCGGCAGGGCGAGAGGTGATGCGCGTCTTCGATGCCGGCTGCGCGGTCGACCAGAAATCAGACAGGTCGCCGGTGACCGAGGCCGATCGCGAGAGCGAAAAGATCATTCTCGCTGGGCTGCGCGCGGCTTTTCCCGATATCCCTTGTGTGGCTGAGGAAGAGGCATCGACCGGCATCGTGCCGCCCGACCTCGACGACGCCTTCTTCCTGGTGGATCCGCTCGACGGCACCAAGGAGTTCGTCAACCGCAGGACCGACTTCACCGTCAACATCGCGCTCGTTCGCCACGGCGTGCCGGAGCTCGGTGTCATCTTTGCGCCATGCACGGGACGCTTCTTTTCCGGCCGGCCGGGCAGGGCGGAAGCAATCGAAGTCAATGGCGACTACCAGATCGTCGGCCGTCGGCCGATTTCGGCCAGGGCCGGTGTGGCGCCACTGACCGTCGTCGCCAGCCGGTCCCACAATACGCCCGAGACCGAAGCCTATATCCGCACGGTGGGCGCTGCCGAGATCGTCTCGGTCGGCTCGTCGCTGAAATTCTGCCTTGTCGCCGGCGCCGAGGCCGACATCTATCCGCGCTTCGGCCGCACCATGGAATGGGACACCGCGGCGGGCGATGCAGTACTGCGCGCTGCGGGCGGCCTGACGCGCACTCTGGACGGCCAGCCGCTCATCTATGGCAAGCGCGACCAGAGCGACGACGAGGATTTCGCCAACCCGCATTTCATCGCCAGCGGCAAGGTGGCCGGGCCAACCTGACGCCACGCGGGCGCGTCCTCGAAATTGCTGACGGAAGCGCTCCCATAAAACCTTTATGCTCTCCTGATGGATGGTTGCCATCACGTGTTGGCGTTATTATATTCACGTCTACACACAGGAGAATTCGCTATGCCGCTCAACATTCGCAGTGAAGAGGTAAACGCGCTTGCCGAAAAGCTGGCGGCGCGCACGCGCTTGAACAAGACGGCTGCCGTGAAACTGGCCCTGCAGAACGAATTGCGTCGTGCGGAGGAGGCGATCCCTCTGTGGGAGCGGCTGAAGCCTTTGCGCGCGAAGATCGCGGCCTATCCGGACACTGGCCTCGCAGCGGACAGGACGTTTTTCGATGACCTCAGCGGTGACTACTGATGTTCGTCGATGCGTCGGCCATCATCGCAATTGTGACGGAAGAGCCCGGGGGAGAGGACCTTGCGGCGACGCTCGATGCTGCGCGCTCGCAGCGGCCGATCACATCGGTCGTGGCTGCATGGGAAGCGACAGTTGGGCTGTTTCGCAAAAAGCGGATTCCCATGGCAGAAGCTGAAGCACGGGTGCAGGAGTTCCTTGAAGCGGCTGGGGTCGAGGTTCTGGCGATTTCGAGCCGTGAGTTGACCGCCGCGCTGCAAGCCTTCGATCGCTATGGACGGCATCGCTATCCGGACGCTGAACGGAATAGTGCGCTCAATCTTGCCGACTGCTTCCATTATGCCACCGCGAAATCCTGCCAGGCGCCGATCCTGACCATAGATGCGGGATTTGCGCTTACCGATGTCACGACTGTGGGTGCCAAGACCTGAGATCCCTGACGGGAAGGGGCGGCTTCCCGCCATGCGCTGGTGCCGTGATCGGCGTAATGCTGGAGAGCATACCGGGCTAGACCGTGATCGCACGTGAGGCTCTACGCGGCGGCGATTTGCGCCGAATTCGAGCCGATGTAGTTGCGGATCGTCTCGATGATGCGGTCCTGGTCGGCCTCGCTCAGATATGGGTGCATGGGCAGGCACAGGATGCGCTTCGGCAGGCCCTCCGAAACGGCAAGGCCTGTCGGCGTGCGAGGATAGTCGCGGTAGGCGATCTGGCTGTGCAGCGGCTTCACGTAATATATGACTGACGGGATGCCTTTTTCCACGAGATGTGCCTTCAGCCCGTCGCGCTTCGGCGTTTCAATGGCATATTGCGCCCAGGCCGAACGGCCGCCGTCCAGGTTGCGCGCCGCCTTGATGATGTCGCCGAGGCCTTCGGCATACCGATTGGCGACCGCTTGCCTGGCAACCATCTCGTCTTCGAGAATGGCCAGCTTCTCGATCAGGATCGCCGCCTGCAACGTATCCAGCCGCGAATTGATCCCGACGCGGACATTGTCATATTGAGTTTCGCCCTTGCCGTGAAAAGCGAACGAGCGAAGCTGTTCGGCAAGCCCATCATCATTCGTGAACATCGCGCCGCCGTCGCCATAGCAGCCGAGCGGCTTTGCCGGGTAGAAGCTGGTCGAGCCGACCGCGCCGAACGAACCTAACATCTTGCCGTCGATCGAGCCGCCGATCGCCTGGGCGGCATCTTCGATCACCATCAGCCCTTCGCGGTTGGCGATTGCCATGATCGCCTCGTAATCAGCGGCGAGCCCGAACAGGTCGACGGGAATGATCGCCCTTGGCTTCAGCCGGCCTTCCGCCTTGATCATGGCGATGGCGGCTTCGAGGCTGGCGATGTCGATGTTGTAGGTCTGCGGATCGACATCGACGAAAACCGGCTCGGCCTTGGCCAGCGCCACCACTTCCGCCGTGGCGGCGAAGGTGAAGCTCGGCACGAACACCGCGTCACCTGGACCGATGCCAGCCGCAAACAACGGCAGCAACAGTGCGTCGGTGCCGTTGGCGCAGGCGATGACATGCTTGGTGCCGATATAGGCGGCAAGCTTGTTTTCGAATTCGGTGACCTCAGGTCCGAGAATATAGCGCCCCTCGTCGACGACGCGGTCGATGGCTGATTTCAGCCTGTCGCGGATTCGTTCGCGCTGCGCGCCAAGATCGATGAACTGCATGTCGGCCTCAAACGGTTCCAGCCAGAGAATGGCCGCTGGTAGCAGAGTTGCGCCAACCGAGAAAGCTGGGCGAACACAACCACGAATTGCTCAAATGTCGCAGCCTGTTACCTCTGATTCCGACAGGTTCCCGTCAGACGCCGGGAAATCCGGGGCTTTGCTGCGCACGACACGGCCTTTGTGTCGCTCGCGCTCAGCTGGGCGAAACATAAAGTGATTGATGTCCAGCGCGTCTTCAGCGCATCGCCGTCCAATCAGGCGATTTCATGCCGCCAGGGCGGATTGGCGCCGGCCCGCGACACGGTGACTGCCGCAGCCTTGGCGCCGAGTGCCAGCGCCTTGTGGATGGCGTCTTCCGGCAGACTGGCGATCGCCTCCTTCGACAGCAGGCCTTGCTCGTGCAGCGAGGCCAGGATGCCGGCGTTGAACGTGTCGCCTGCGCCCACCGTATCAACCACCTCGACCTTGTCCGGCACGACCGTGACCTTGTGATCCCTGGTGTAGCCGACGGCGCCTTCGCTGCCATGGGTTACGACGATCAGCGTCGGGCCGCGATCCAGCCAGTTGCGGACGACGTCCTCGTGCGAGCCGGCTTCGCCGAACCAGTTTAGGTCCTCATCCGACAGCTTCACGATGTCGGCCATGGCCATCATCGAGCGGATGCGCCTGAGATGCTTGGCCTTGTCCGGGATGAAATTCGGCCGAATGTTGGGGTCAAGCATCATGACGCGGTGGCTGTGCTCGCGCCGCATGAATTCCTCGTAGGCCGATCCGGCCGGCTCCGAGATGAGGCTGATGGCGCCGAACAGCATGGCGTCAATCTCGCTGCCGAGTTTCGGCAGATCGTCGACGGTCAGCATCCGTCCGGCTGTGTTTTCATCATAGAACGTGTAAGTCGCCTGGCCGTTGTCCAGCCGCACGAAAGCAAGCGTGGTCGGCCGGGGTGATGTATGCGCATAGGTGGAACTGACCTTGCTTGCCCCCAGCGCGTCCCTGAACTGAGCGCCGAACAGATCCGACGACAGGCCGGAAAAGAAACCGGCGGGTGCTCCCAGTCGGCCGAGCGCAATAGCGGTATTGAACACCGCGCCGCCGACATAGGGGGCAAAGCCGGGCTCGCCCTGCGTCGTGGTGCGTGGCAGCATGTCGATCAAGGCTTCGCCGCAACAGAGGATCATGATTTCCTGGTCTCCGGCGGATAGATCACACCCTTGCGGATGATGATGTTGGCGTAGAGCCGCGGCTCGCTTGTCGCGACGATCGCGTGCGCGGGCCTAACCCGCTGATAGAAGTCGGCGCCGGCAAGCGCAACCACCTTGCGGCCGGGAGCTCGCTTGGCGCAGATCGCCTCCATCTCGTGATGAACGGGATCGGCAAGCAAGGGATCACCCTTGACCGAGGCACGAAACAGCGCCTCCGGCACTGCGTCATCGACAGGCAATACGCGGAGGATGGCGTCGAGCATTGGAACAAGATGATGACCGTCGGCGCGGATGAGCCGGTGCGCCTGCTCTTTTGCCGGGTAGTTTCCGTCGACAAGGGCGATCTCATCGCTGTGGCCCATAGCACGCAGCGTCGCCAGCAGCTCCGGGCCGAGCAGGGCCGGGATTCCGATCAGCATGCTTAGACACTCCTGGAAATCGTCGTCGAACCGATGAGGAAGCGCTCGGAAAGCGGCAGGCTGGCGCCGCCCAGGGCACGTGCATGAATGCCGACAGTCCCCTCGCGCACAGCCGGAAGCTTCAGCCCCTCGCAGTCGATGTTGCCGATGGCTTCGACAACGGCATCGACGAGCCGGCGCCGCACGGTCTTCGGCATCCATCCGTCGATCACCGCTGCCTCGAAGTCGATAACCGATGACGCCGCCACAATGGCATAGGCGAGCGCCTGCGAGGCGCAGGCGATCCAGTGGTCGAGCTCGACGCCGATCTCGCCCCAATCCTCCGGTGACGTCCACAGATGCGAGGCGTCGACACCGCGTGCGTTAAGCGCCTTTTCCAGCATCGCAATCGACGCCACGTCGATCAATTGAGCCGGCTTGCCGTCCGGTCCGGGCACCGGCATCGAACCCAGCGCGCCGGCATTGCCGGTCGGCCCGCCGAAAAGGCGACCGTTCAGCACGAGGCCGCCGCCGGCGAAGGCGCCGATATAAAAATAGACGAAGTCGCGCGCCGCACCCGCCCGACCGAACACCAGTTCGGCGCCGCAAGCCGAGGTGGCGTCGTTCTGCAGGTAGACCGGAAATTCACACTGCGCCTGGATGTCGGCGCGGATGTCGCGGTGGCGCCATTCATCCATGACGTCGCGCGGCGCACCTGCCGTATCGGCCCAGTTCCACAATTCGAACGGCATAGCGATGCCAAGTCCAGCAATGCGCTTGTCCTGCGCCGGGGTGAGTTCGCCGCGCATTGTCTTCATGCCGGAGGTGACGAATTCGACCGTCTCGCGCGGTGCCGGATAGCGGTAGGAATGCTGCAGCATCGAGCGCACATTGCCTAGAAAATCGATCAGCACGAGTTCGGCGCTGCGACGGCCGATCTTCAGGCCGATGAAATAGGCGCCATCGGGATTGAGCGCCATCGGAATGGAAGGTTGGCCAATCTTGCCGCGTAGCGGCGCCTGGCGGACAAGAAGGTTGTCCTCCTCGAGCTCACGCATGATGACCGAAACCGTCTGGGCAGAAAGTCCGGTCATGCGCGCAATGTCGGACTTGGCCAAGCTGCCGTGCTGACGCACCAGCGACAGCACCAGCCGCTCATTGTGGTCCCGCATGCCGCTCTGGTTGGTGCCGCGATGAATGCGGCTTTCGGCTGCCTCGGGCGAACCGTGCCTTGTAGTGCCGGTCTCCACCCCTGTTCCTCCGTCGTTTCCCCTCAACACTTTTGGGCCAGAATGAGTGAACGACGTAACGCTGTCAATAATAAATAAGAGTGATTTAATTATTGACAGAAACTCCGGTCTGGTATTTTGTTGGGGCACGCGTCCACGCCGGGAGAAGTCGCTGGATGCTTGTGCAGATGCCGGTTGGCCGGCATCCGGAATGGTTCCACTGGGAGGAAAATCGTGACCAAGACAACACTATTGAAGTCCACCGTGTTTGCCGCGGCCGGACTGGGTCTGATGGCGTTCACCTCGGCTGCGTCCGCCGCCGATGTCGGCGCCTGCCTGATCACCAAGACCGACACCAACCCGTTCTTCGTCAAGATGAAGGAAGGTGCGACCGCGAAAGCCAAAGAACTCGGCGTCGATCTTAAGGCTTACGCCGGCAAGATCGACGGCGACAGCGAGAGCCAGGTGGCGGCGATCGAAAGCTGTATCGCCGACGGCGCCAAGGGCATCCTGATCACCGCGTCGGACACCAAGGGCATTGTCCCGGCGGTGAAGAAGGCACGTGACGCCGGTCTGCTGGTGATCGCGCTCGACACGCCGCTTGACCCGCTCGACGCCGCCGACGCGACCTTCGCGACGGACAACCTGGAGGCCGGCAAGCTGATCGGTGCTTGGGCCGCCGCGACGCTCGGCGACAAGGCGAAGGATGCCAAGATCGGCTTCCTCGACCTGACGCCCTCGCAGCCAACGGTGGACGTGTTGCGCGACCAGGGCTTCATGATGGGCTATGGCATTGATGTGAAGGACCCCAACAAGATCGGCGACGAGGACGATCCGCGCATCGTCGGCCACGATGTCACGAACGGCAATGAGGAAGGCGGCCGCAAGGCGATGGAAAACCTTCTCCAGAAGGACCCCGGCATCAACGTCATCCATACCATCAACGAGCCGGCGGCGGTCGGCGCCTACCAGGCGCTCAAGGCCGTGGGCCTCGAAGGCAATGTGCTGATCGTATCGGTCGACGGCGGCTGCCCCGGCGTGAAGTCGGTCGCTGAGGGCGTGATCGGTGCGACCTCGCAGCAATATCCGCTGCAGATGGCGGCGCTCGGCATCGAAGCGATTGCCGCGTTCGCCAAGGACGGGACGAAGCCCAAGCCGACCGAAGGCAAGGATTTCTTCGACACCGGCGTCAATCTCGTGACCGACAAGCCCGCAGCCGGTGTGAAGTCCATCGACACCAAGGAAGGCCTCGCCAAGTGCTGGGGCTGATGCCGGTCTGACAGGCAACAGACCGAGCGGCCAGGGGCTTGATCCCCGGCCGCTTCGGGTGGACGATGCGGTAGTCGCAAGCGCGAACAATTCCGGCGGCAGATCGGGAATGGTTGGACGGGCGTCGGCGCGTGGCTGAAGCCTCATGGGAGGAAACATGTCTCAGGTTCAGGAATTCGAAAAGGCTCTCGCGAACAGCGAGACAAGCGTTGCCGCTTTTGACGAGCACGGCACGTCGCTCGTCAAGCGCATCCAGCATTTCCTGCATTCCACTCCGGCTGCGGTGCCGCTGATCGTGCTGGTTCTGTCGATCGCGGTCTTCGGCGTCACCATCGGAGGACGGTTTTTTTCGTCCTATACGCTGACGCTGATTCTGCAGCAGATCGCCATCGTCGGTATTCTCGGAGCCGCGCAGACGCTGGTCATCCTGACAGCCGGCATCGACCTGTCAATCGGCGTGATCATGGTGATATCGGCCGTGATCATGGGCAATTGCGCCGTCACCTACGGTCTGCCGACCTTGCTTGCCGTGGTGATCGGGCTTGGCGCCGGCGCGGCCTGCGGGCTGCTCAACGGGCTGCTGGTCGCCTACATGAAGCTGCCGCCGTTCATCGTCACGCTCGGCACCTGGAACATCGTCATGGCCACGAACTTCATCTATTCGGCCAATGAGACGATCCGCGACGCCGACGTCGACGTCCAGGCGCCGCTGCTGCATCTGTTTGGCCTGAACTTCAGGATCGGCACAGCGGTGCTGACATTCGGCGTCATCGCCATGGTCGTGCTGGTGCTGATCCTCTGGTACGTGCTCAATCACACGGCCTGGGGCCGCCATGTCTACGCTGTCGGCGACGATCCGGAAGCGGCCAAGCTGTCGGGCATCCAGACCAAGAAGGTGCTGATCTCGGTCTATACCCTTGCCGGGCTGATCGCCGCTTTCGCTGCCTGGGTCTCCATCGGCCGCAACGGCTCGATCTCGCCGTCCGCCGCCGTCACCGACTACAATTTGCAGGCGATCACCGCGACGGTGATCGGCGGTATTTCCCTCTTCGGCGGACGCGGCTCGATTCTGGGCACATTGTTCGGCGCCATGATCGTCGGCGTCGTCTCGATGGGCCTCAACATGCTGGGCGCCGATCCGCAATGGAAAGTGCTGCTCACCGGTGTGCTGATCATCGGCGCCGTAGCGATCGACCAGTGGATCAGAAAGGTTTCGGTGTAGCCATGACCCAGGAGCCCATCCTCACCGCGCGCGGCCTCGTCAAGCGCTACGGCCGCGTTACGGCACTGAACAGCTGCGACTTCGATCTCTATCCGGGAGAAATCCTGGCCGTGATCGGCGACAACGGCGCCGGCAAGTCGACGCTGATCAAGGCGATCTCGGGCGCCGTGATTCCGGACGAGGGGATCATCGAGTTGGACGGCAAGCAGGTGCTCTTCAAGTCGCCCATCGAAGCCCGAGAAGCCGGCATCGAAACCGTCTACCAGAACCTTGCGCTGTCGCCGGCGCTTTCGATCGCCGACAACATGTTCCTCGGTCGCGAGATTCGCAAACCGGGTTTTCTGGGCGACTGGCTGCGTATGCTCGACCGCCCGGCAATGGAAAAGCGCGCCCGCGACAAGCTTACCGAACTTGGCCTGATGACCATCCAGAATATCAGCCAGGCCGTGGAAACGCTCTCGGGTGGCCAACGCCAGGGCGTGGCGGTGGCGCGCGCTGCCGCGTTCGGCTCGAAGATGGTCATCATGGACGAGCCGACGGCGGCATTAGGCGTCAAGGAGAGCCGCCGCGTGCTCGAACTAATCCTCGACGTGAAGAAGCGCGGCCTGCCGATCGTGCTGATCTCGCACAACATGCCGCATGTCTTCGAGGTGGCCGACCGCATTCACATCCATCGCCTGGGCCGTCGCCTCTGTGTCATCGATCCCAAGCAATATACGATGTCCGACGCCGTCGCCTTCATGACTGGAGCGAAGCTTCCGCCGGAGGCGGCGCTGGCGGCCTGATGCATGTCGCCCAAAAGTGCGCAGCGGTTTTGGGATGACGAGATGCATCAAAGAGAAATACATGTCGCCCAAAAGTGCGCAGCGGTTTTGGAATAACGACATGCATCAAAGAGAAATACATGCCGCCCAAAAGTGTATGGCGGTTTTGGGATGGCGATATGCACATAGTTAAGAACTAAGGCGCGTCGCATAGGCCGCCCACACGATCCCTATAAGTTTCTAAATTGCCGCAGGGTAAGCTGCCCGCGGCAATCTAACTCGATTGAACGCATAATAATATGCGTTAGCATGGGCTGGGAGGAATGGTGAAAGCCGGTATGATCATGGCAACCGCACGAGAGGCAGCATGACGCGCTCGATGACATCCGAAGCTCCCATTCTCGAAAACTCCGATCCCAAGGCTCTTGCCGACGAAGTCTTGAAGGCCCTCAAATACAGGCTCGGCAAGGGCACCAGTGTCGCGACGCAGTACGACTGGCTCACCGCCTCGATCAAGGTCGTGCGCGACCATACCGTCGATCATTGGATGCAGGCGACGCAAGAGGCCTACGCCCATCAGGAAAAGCGCGTCTATTACTTGTCACTGGAATTCCTCATCGGCCGCCTGATGCGCGACGCCTTCTCCAATCTTGGCCTGATGGACAATATGCGCGAAGCACTGCGGTCTCTCGGCGTCGACCTCGATCTCATCGCGGCGCTCGAACCAGATGCAGCGCTTGGCAATGGCGGCCTCGGCCGGCTGGCCGCCTGCTTCATGGAAAGCATGGCAACGGTCGACATCCCGGCGCATGGCTATGGCATTCGCTACGCCAACGGCATGTTCCGTCAGGAGATCCATGACGGCTGGCAGGTTGAGCTGCCCGAAACCTGGCTCGATCACGGCAACCCATGGGAGTTCGAGCGGCGCGAACGCGCCTTCGAGGTCGGTTTCGGCGGCTCGGTGGAATCGATCACATCGAAGGACGGCAGGCTTGAGCGCCACGTCTGGAAGCCGATCGAACATGTTCTGGCAGTTGCTTACGATACGCCGGTAGTTGGCTGGCGGGCCAACCGCGTCAACACGCTGCGGCTCTGGTCCGGCATGCCGATCGATCCGATCCTGCTCGACAAGTTCAACGCCGGCGACCACATCGGTGCACTCGCCGAAAGCAACAAGGCCGATGCCTTGTCGCGCGTCCTTTACCCCGCCGATTCCCACAAGGCCGGTCAGGAACTGCGGCTAAGGCAGGAGTATTTCTTTTCCACCGCATCGTTGCAGGACATCGTTCAGCGTCATCTCAGTCAGTATGGCGACTTGCAGTCGCTGCCCGACAAGGCGGCGATCCATCTGAACGACACGCATCCGGCCATCGCCGTGCCCGAACTGATGCGCCTGTTGATGGACGTCCACGGCATGGATTTCGACCAGGCCTGGAGCATCACCAAGCGCACCTTCGCCTACACCAACCACACGCTGCTTCCCGAAGCGCTCGAAAGCTGGCCGGTGCCGTTGTTCGAGCGTCTGTTGCCGCGCCATATGCAGATCGTCTACGCCATCAACGCAGAAGTGCTGCTGGAGGCGCGCGCCTCCGACCAGTTTTCTGACGAGCAGATCAGCCAGATCTCGCTGATACAGGAAAACGGCGAGCGACGGGTGCGCATGGGCAATCTGGCCTTTGTCGGCTCGCACTCGATCAACGGTGTCTCTGCCCTTCACACCGAGCTGATGAAGGAAACGGTGTTTGCCGAGCTCCACAGGCTCTACCCCGACCGCATCAACAACAAGACCAACGGCATCACGCCGCGGCGCTGGCTGATCCAGTGCAATCCCGGTCTCACCGCGCTCACCCGCGAGGCGATCGGCGACCGCTTCCTCGACGATATAGACGCGATCAAGGAGCTCGATGGTTTTGCCGACGACGCCGCCTTCCGCGACAAGTTCGCGGCAGTCAAGCGGGCGAACAAGGCCAAGCTTGCCAATCTCGTCGCTGACCGCCTCGGCATCAAGGTCGATCCCTCGGCGCTGTTCGACATCCAGATCAAGCGCATCCACGAATACAAGCGCCAGCTCCTCAACATCCTCGAAACAGTCGCGCTCTACGACCAGATCCGCTCCCATCCCGAGCGCAACTGGATGCCACGCGTCAAGTTCTTCGGCGGCAAGGCGGCGCCCAGCTATCACAACGCCAAGCTGATCATCAAACTCGCCAACGACGTCGCCAAGGTCATCAACCGCGACCCGGCCGTTCGCGGCTTGCTCAAAGTGGTGTTCGTGCCGAACTACAATGTCAGCCTGGCCGAGATCATGATGCCGGCCGCCGATCTTTCAGAGCAGATATCGACCGCCGGCATGGAAGCCTCCGGCACCGGCAACATGAAGTTCGCGCTGAACGGTGCGCTGACCATCGGCACGCTCGACGGCGCCAATGTCGAGATCAAGGAATGCGTCGGCGACGACAACATCTTCATTTTCGGCCTGACCACCGAAGAGGTCGCCGCGCGGCGCAGCAACGGCTATGATCCGCGATCGGTGATTGGAGCCTCTCCCGAACTGGCGCAGGCCGTAGCTGCCGTTTCGTCGGGCGTCTTTTCGCCTGACGATCCGGAACGCTATCGCGACCTGATGAACGGCCTCTATCAGAGCGATTGGTTCATGGTCGCCGCGGATTTCGATGCCTACGCCGCCACCCAGCGCGATGTCGACGCCGTCTGGCGCAACAGCCCGGATTGGTACGCCAAGGCAATCCGCAATGTCGCCCGCGTCGGCTGGTTCTCGTCCGACCGCACGATCCGCCAATATGCGAAAGAAATCTGGAACGTGCCGGTCTGATATGATTGCATGAGGCCACGAACAACGTGGTCCGGGTGCCGGGGAGGGTCACTGCCTGATGAGGAAGCCGCGCGCGACCGCTGCGACAAGCGGGCCGGATGGACTGGCTTCAGCCGGTGATGTCGCGGCAATTGTCGCCGGCACGCATGGTGATCCATTCGCTGTCCTCGGTGTGCACGAGGTTGACAAGAGCTTTGTCGCCCGCTGCTTCGTCCCTCATGCCGAGTTCGTCACTGCCTACACGCTGACCGGCAAGAAAGCCGGCGAACTCTCCAGGCGCGACGAAGGCGGCTTCTTCGAGGGCAGCCTGTCGCTCAGAAAGCGTCAGCCGCTGCGCTATCACGCGCGCAATGCAGGCGGTGACTGGTGGCTGATCGATCCCTATTCGTTCGGTCCGGTGCTCGGTCCGCTGGACGACTATTACATCGCCGAAGGTTCGCACCTCAGGCTGTTCGATAAGCTTGGTGCGCATCTCATCGACCACGAGGGTGCATCCGGCGTGCATTTCGCCGTCTGGGCGCCCAATGCAAGGCGCGTTTCTGTGGTCGGCGACTTCAACGAATGGGACGGCCGTAGGCATACGATGCGCGTCCGCCGCGACACCGGCATCTGGGAGTTGTTCATCCCCGATATCGGCGCCGGCCGGCCCTATAAATACGAGATCATCGGGCCCGATGGCGTGAGACTCCCGCTGAAGGCCGATCCGTTCGCCTTCAAATCCGAACTGCGCCCGGCCACCGCTTCGGTGACGGCGCTTCCGCCGGCGCATCAATGGGGTGACGAGGCGCACCGCAATTTCTGGCGCAACGCCGACCCCCGCCGCGAGGCGGTGTCGATCTATGAGGTCCACGCCGGCTCCTGGCAGCTTCACGACGACGGCAGCTTCCTGTCATGGGACGAGCTTGCCGGCCGGCTGATCCCGTACGTCGTCGACACGGGTTTCACCCACATCGAATTCATGCCGATCTCCGAACATCCCTATGACCCCTCTTGGGGTTACCAGACGACGGGCCTCTACGCGCCGTCGGCCCGGTTCGGCGATCCGGACGGTTTTGCCCGGTTCGTCGACGGCGCCCACCGCGCCGGCCTCGGCGTCATCCTCGATTGGGTGCCGGCACATTTTCCGGTGGACGCGCATGGCCTGGCCAATTTCGACGGCACCGCGCTCTATGAGCATGCCGACCCGCGCAAGGGCTTCCATCCCGACTGGAACACCGCGATCTACAATTTCGGCCGGCGCGAGGTGGTCTCGTTCCTGGTCAACAACGCGCTGTTTTGGGCCGAGAAGTACCACGTCGATGGTTTGCGGGTCGATGCCGTCGCCTCGATGCTCTACCTCGACTATTCGCGCAAGGCCGGCGAATGGATTCCCAACGAAAAGGGTGGGCGCGAAAACCTCGAGGCGGTCAGCTTCCTCCAGAGGATGAACAAAGAGGTCTACGGCCATCATCCTGGCGTGATGACGATTGCCGAGGAATCGACCTCATGGCCAAAAGTTTCGCAGCCGGTGCATGAGGGCGGGCTGGGTTTTGGCTTCAAGTGGAACATGGGGTTCATGCACGACACACTGGAGTATTTCTCCAAGGAGCCGATTTTTCGCAAGCATCACCACGGCGACATCACCTTTGGCCTGGTCTACGCCTTCAGCGAGAATTTCGTGCTGCCGCTCTCCCATGACGAGGTCGTGCACGGCAAGGGGACGCTGCTTAGCAAGATGGCCGGGGACGACTGGCAGAAATTCGCGACGCTGCGCGCCTACTACGCCTTCATGTGGGGCTACCCCGGCAAGAAGCTGTTGTTCATGGGGCAGGAATTCGCCCAGCGCCGCGAGTGGAGCGAGGCGCGCGCACTCGACTGGAACCTGCTCGATTTCCAGGCCCATCGCGGCGTCTGGCAGACGGTGCGCGATCTCAACTATCTCTACCGCTCACGCCCGGCGTTGCATGCGCGCGATTGCGAGCCGGAGGGCTTTTCCTGGCTGATCGTCGACGACAGCGCGAACTCTGTCTTTGCCTGGCTGCGCAGCGCGCCGGGCGGAAACCGAGTCGCTGTCATCTCTAATTTCACGCCGGTTCCGCGCGATAATTACCGCGTGCCGTTGCCGATGGCTGGAAGATGGCGCGAGATCATCAACACGGACGCCTTCGACTATGGCGGTTCCGGCAAGGGCAATGGCGGTGCCGTCGAGGCTCGGGCGGAAGGAGGAGGCATCTCGGCGACGATGCTGTTGCCGCCGCTGTCGACGATCATGCTCGAATTTGCTCCGGACTAAGCGATGTCTCGCAGCGCGTAACTTGGGAGGATAAAAATGGCAGAGATAAAACGGACCCAGCCGCTGGCGCGCGATGCCATGGCCTATGTGCTGGCCGGCGGCCGTGGCAGCCGCCTCAAGGAATTGACCGACCGGCGCGCCAAGCCCGCAGTCTATTTTGGCGGCAAAACACGCATCATCGATTTTGCGCTCTCCAATGCGCTCAATTCCGGTATTCGCCGCCTCGGCGTCGCCACTCAGTACAAGGCACACTCGCTGATCCGCCACCTGCAGCGCGGCTGGAACTTCCTGCGGCCCGAGCGCAACGAAAGCTTCGATATCCTGCCGGCCAGCCAGCGCGTGTCGGAAACGCAATGGTATGAGGGCACGGCCGACGCCGTGTACCAGAACATCGACATCATCGAGGCCTACGGGCCCGAATACATGGTCATCCTGGCCGGCGACCACGTCTACAAGATGGACTACGAGCTGATGCTTCGCCAGCATGTCGACGCCGGCGCCGACGTCACCGTTGGCTGCCTCGAAGTGCCGCGCATGGAGGCGACCGGCTTCGGCGTCATGCATGTCGATGCCAAGGACACCATTATCTCCTTCATCGAGAAACCGGCCGATCCGCCCGGCATTCCCGACAAACCGGATTTTGCCCTGGCTTCGATGGGCATCTACGTGTTCAAGACCAAGTTCCTGATGGAGCAATTGCGCCGCGACGCGGCCGAGCCGGGCTCAAGCCGCGACTTCGGCAAGGACATCATCCCTTATGTAGTCGAGCATGGGAAGGCGATCGCCCATCGCTTCGCCAAGTCCTGCGTGCGCTCGACCGCCGAGAACGAAGCCTACTGGCGCGATGTCGGGACGGTCGACGCCTATTGGGAAGCCAATATCGACCTGACCGACATCACGCCGGAGCTCGACCTCTACGACCGCGACTGGCCGATCTGGACCTATGCCGAGCTGAAGCCGCCGGCAAAGTTCGTGCATGACGAGGACGGGCGTCGCGGCTCGGCGGTGTCCTCGCTCGTCTCGGGCGATTGCATTGTCTCGGGCGCTTCGCTGAAGCGCAGCCTGATCTTCACCGGCGCGCGCATCAATTCCTATTCGACGCTCGAAGAAGTCGTCATGCTGCCCGACTGCCATGTCGGCCGCAACGCAAGATTGAACCGCGTGGTGATCGACCATGGCGTGAGGATACCCGAGAGGCTCGTGGTCGGCGAAGATCCCGTTCTCGACGCCAAGCGCTTCCGCGTTTCCGAAAAGGGCATCTGCCTCGTCACGCAGGCCATGATCGACAAACTGGGATTGTAATGAATGCAGGTTCTGTCGGTCACGCCCGAAATATTCCCTCTGATCAAGACTGGCGGCCTTGCCGACGTGACCGGCGCGTTACCCGTCGCGCTCGCCGGCAAGGGCGTGACGATGCGCACGCTTGTTCCCGGCTATCCCCAAGTGATGGATGCCTTCAAGAAGAAAAAACCCGTTCACCAATATCCGCTGCTGCAGGGCGGCAAGGCGTCGGTCCATGCTGTCCAGATTGCCGGGCTCGACCTGTTCGTGCTCGACGCGCCGCATCTGTTCGATCGTCCCGGCGGCCCCTATGGGAATGCCGCCGGCGCCGACTGGCCGGACAATTGGCGGCGTTTCTCGGCCTTGAGCCAGGTTGGCGGCGACATCGCCGGCGGCGCCATCTCGGGCTACCAGCCCGACATCGTCCATGCCCATGACTGGCAATCGGCGATGACGCTGGCCTATATGCGCTACGGCAAGGCGGTCGGCACGCCGTCGATGATCACCGTCCACAACCTCGCTTTCCAGGGTCAGTTCGGCGCCGGCATCTTTGGCGAGCTTGGCTTGCCGGCGACGGCAATGGCGCTCGACGGCGTCGAATATTATGGCGGCGTCGGTTTCCTCAAGGCCGGCCTGCAGGCCGCCTGGGCCATCACCACCGTCAGCCCGACCTATGCGCAGGAGATCCGCTCGCCGGAATTCGGCATGGGGCTCGATGGCCTCGTCAACATGCGATCCGTCGATCTCTATGGCATCGTCAACGGCATCGATACCGAGATATGGAACCCTGAAACCGACAAGCATCTGGTCTCCAACTACACGGCCAAGACATTGAAGCTGCGGCATCCTAACCGGACGGCGGTCGAAGATCGTTTCAATCTCGACCGCGACGACAGTCCGATCGTCTGCGTCATCAGCCGGCTCACCTGGCAGAAGGGCATGGACATGCTGGCGACAGTCGTCGACGGGATCGTTGCGAGGGGTGCGCGCCTGGCGATCCTGGGGTCGGGCGATGCCGGCCTCGAAGGCGCGCTGCTGGCCGCCGCCGCCCGCCATCGCGGTCGCATTGGCGTCGTGGTCGGTTACGACGAGGGGCTATCCCACACCATGCAGGGCGGCTGTGACGCCATCGTCATCCCGTCGCGCTTCGAGCCTTGCGGGCTGACTCAGCTCTACGGCCTGCGCTATGGCTGTGTGCCGATCGTCGCCCGCACCGGTGGCCTTGCCGACACGGTCATCGACGCCAATGAAGCGGCCGTTTCGGCAGGCGTCGCAACCGGCTTCCAGTTCGCACCCGCCGATCCAGGCGCCTTGCTGCACGCCATCCGCCGGCTGGTCGCGGCGCACGCCAACCCCACGGTCTGGACGTCGATGCAGCGGCAGGGCATGAAGGCCGATGTGTCGTGGGACAAAAGCGCAGAAAAATACCTCGAACTCTATCGCTTGCTGCTTTCGAAAAGGGTTGCCTGAAGCATGATACGCACCGTCGCCACCAAACCCTACTTAGACCAGAAGCCCGGCACTTCCGGGCTGCGCAAGAAAGTGCCCGCGTTCCAGCAGGAGCACTATGCCGAGAACTTCATCCAGTCGATCTTCGATGCACTGGACGGGTTTAAGGGCAAGACCCTGGTGATCGGCGGCGACGGCCGCTTCTACAATCGCGAGGTCATCCAGAAGGCCATCGCCATGGCGGCGGCCAATGGCTTCGGCAAAGTGATGGTCGGGCAGGGTGGGATCCTGTCTACGCCGGCCGCGTCCAACATCATTCGCAAATACAAGACCTTCGGCGGCATCATCCTGTCGGCCAGCCACAATCCGGGCGGCCCGCACGAGGATTTCGGCATCAAATACAACGCCGGCAATGGCGGCCCGGCGCCGGAAAAGCTGACCGACGCGATCTTCGCCAAAACCAAGCTAATCTCCAGTTTCAAGATCGCTGATATCGGAACCGTCGACCTCGACACGATCGGTACCGTCGAGGCGGGCGGCATGACGGTCGAGGTGATCGACCCGGTCGCCGACTATGCCGAGCTGATGGAAAGCCTGTTCGATTTCGATGCCTTGCGCGCACTGTTCAAATCGGGTTTCCGCATGCGCTTCGACGCCATGCATGCCGTGACCGGTCCCTACGCCAAGGAGATCCTGGAGAACCGGCTCGGCGCGCCGAACGGCACCGCCCGCAACTTCATTCCCCTGCCGGATTTCGGCGGCCACCATCCCGATCCCAACCTGGTCCATGCCAAACACCTCTACGACGAGATGATGGGACCGGATGCGCCGGATTTCGGCGCTGCTTCCGACGGCGACGGCGACCGTAACCTGATCATCGGCAAGGGCATTTTCGTCACCCCGTCGGATTCGGTGGCCATGCTCGCCGCCAACGCCCATCTGGCGCCGGGCTACAAGGCCGGCCTGAAAGGCATCGCGCGCTCGATGCCGACCAGCGGCGCGGCCGATCGCGTCGCCGAAAAGCTCGGCATCGGCATCTACGAAACGCCGACCGGCTGGAAATTCTTCGGCAATCTGCTCGATGCCGACATGGCAACGATCTGCGGCGAGGAAAGTGCCGGCACCGGCTCCAGCCATGTCCGCGAGAAGGACGGGCTGTGGGCCGTGCTTTTGTGGCTCAATATCCTTGCCGTGCGCGGCGAAAGCGCCAAGCAGATCGTCACCGAGCACTGGGCCGCCTATGGCCGCAATTACTACTCGCGCCACGACTATGAGGAGGTCGAGACAGACCGCGCCAACGCACTGGTCGATGAATTGCGGACGAAACTCGCATCACTGCCCGGCACCAGCGTGCGCGGCATGACGATCGCCAGCGCCGACGATTTCGCCTACCACGACCCGGTCGACGGCTCTATAGCCAAGAACCAGGGCATCAGGGTGCTGTTCGAAGGTGGATCGCGCGTCGTCTTCCGTCTTTCCGGCACCGGCACCTCGGGCGCGACGTTGCGCGTCTATATCGAGCGCTACGAGCCGGACAAGTCCAGGCACGATCTCGACACGGAGGAGGCGCTTGCCGCTCTGATTGCGGCAGCCGATGATATTGCCGGGATTCGCAGCCATACCGGCCGCGCCAAGCCGAGCGTCATCACCTGATGCCATCTAGACCATGATCCCGAACCGACGGTCCGCGTCAGCAAAAAGTGGGAGCCGGTTTTCGGAAAGGATCATGGTCAAACAGGAAGATAGAATACCGGCCGGTAATCGGCCGTATCGGCCGCGATTTGGTGGAATTGTATCGGAAGGCGGTATTCGCTTTGCCGCATGGTCGTCTGCCTCCAGCCGGCTCTGGGTCGCGATCTTCGATGAGCAGGGTACCAGGGAGATCGACCGGCTTGAACTCCAGCCGGAAGGCAAGGGCGTTCACGCGCTTTTCGTTGCCGGCCTCGCTGCCGGCACCCGGTACGGGTTTCGCGCCGATGGCGAGTATGCGCCCGAGCAAGGGCTCTGGTTCGATCCCGACAAGCTGCTGGTCGATCCATATGCCGTCGAGATCGACAGGCCTTATGTCTATGACAACAGGCTCGCCGCACGACGGGGCGAGGGCACCGATACCGCGCCGCTGCTGCCGAAGGCGATTGCCGCCACCCTGCCGCAACCGGTGCCTGCCTTGCCGCCGCTATTCCAGCCCGGTGGCCTGATCTACGAAGTGCCGGTGCGCGCCTTCACCATGCTGCATCCGGACATCCCGAAGCACCAGCGCGGGACGATTGCAGCCCTTGCCCATTCGGCCATCGTCGAGCACCTGAAAAAACTCGGGGTCGGGGCGGTCGAACTGATGCCGGTGACGGCATCGATCGATGAGCGGCATCTGCCGCCGCTCGGGCTGCGTAATGCCTGGGGCTACAACCCCGTGACCTTCATGGGGCTCGATCCGCGCCTGGCGCCCGGCGGTCTCGCGGAACTGCGGCAGACGGTCGCCACGCTGCGTGAGGCCGGCATCGGCGTCATCCTCGACCTCGTCTTCAACCACACCGGCGAAAGCGACAGGCTTGGGCCGACGCTGTCGCTGCGCGGCCTCGACAGTCGTGCCTACTACCGGCATTGGCCGGACGGCAGGTTGGCTAACGACACCGGCACCGGCAACACCGTCGCCTGTGATCATCCGGTCGTCCAGGAAATGGTCCTCGACACGCTGCGTCACTTTGTCTGCCATGCCGGCGTCGACGGTTTCCGCTTCGATCTGGCGCCCATTTTGGGTCGGGTCGATGGCCTATTCGACGCCGCGGCACCGTTGCTCATGGCTATTCGCAACGACCCGGTCCTTGGTGACAGAGTGCTGGTCACCGAGCCTTGGGATATCGGCCCGGACGGTTATCAGCTTGGTAATTTTCCGCCGCCCTTCCTCGAATGGAACGACAGATATCGCGACGATATTCGCCGCTTCTGGCGCGGCGATAGCGGCATGGTCGGCGCGCTGGCGACCCGGCTTGCCGGCTCGTCCGACGTGTTTGCCAAGCCAGGCCGGCAGACAAGCCGCAGCGTCAATTTCATCGCCGCGCATGACGGTATGACGCTGGCCGACATTGTTGCCTACGAGCACAAGCACAATGAAGCCAATGGCGAGCAGAACCGCGATGGTCACGACGACAACTTGTCCTGGAACAATGGCGTCGAGGGTAAGACCGACGACCGGAGGATCGTTACGGCCCGTTTCGATGACCAGTGTGCGCTGCTGGCGACGCTGTTTGCCTCGCGCGGCACGATCATGCTGACCGCCGGCGACGAATTCGGCCGCACCCAGGAGGGCAACAACAACGCCTATGCGCAGGACAACGAGATCACCTGGCTCGACTGGGCCGGCCGCGATCAGGCGCTGGAACAATGCACTGTTTTGCTAGCTGGGATGCGTCGTTCCGTGCCGGCGCTTTCCGACACGCCCTTCCTGACCGGACAGCCGCGGCCCGGGTCAGAAATACCGGACGTCGTCTGGCTCACTGAAACCGGCATGCCGCTCGACGAGGCAGGCTGGCACGATCCGGGGCGGTACCGCCTGGTCATGATGCTCGGCGGCGATGATTGCCGCCTTGCCGTGGTCATCAATGGCGATCGCCGGGCGTGTATGTTCACGCTGCCGGAGCGCGACGGATTTCTCTGGGTCCCAGCCATCGCCGGCGCAGCAGACATCTCACAACCGGTGCCGGGGCGAACGGTGATTTTCATGATCGAACACAAAGCCGTGCAGGCTCAGATAAAGGAGAACCGCGGTGGCAAGTGACGAGGCCGAGTGGTGGCGCGGCTGCGTCATCTACCAGATCTATCCGCGCTCTTTCCAGGACACGACAGGGGACGGCAGTGGCGATCTGCGTGGTATCACATCGAGGCTGGCGCATGTCGCATCGCTTGGCGCCGACGCCGTCTGGCTGTCGCCCTTCTTCAAGTCGCCGATGGCCGATATGGGCTACGACGTATCCGACTATACAGCCGTCGACCCGATGTTCGGCACATCAGAGGATTTCGACGCGGTGGTCGCCGTGGCGCACCGTCTCGGCCTGAAAGTCATTATCGACCAGGTCCTGTCGCATTCGTCCGACCGGCATGAATGGTTCGTCCAAAGCCGCGCGAGCCGCGATAACCCTAGGGCGGACTGGTATGTCTGGGCCGATCCGAGGCCTGACGGCACCGCCCCCAACAACTGGCTGTCGGTCTTCGGCGGTCCTGCCTGGGAGTGGGACGCGACCCGCAGGCAATATTACTTGCACAATTTCCTTGCCTCGCAGCCGGACCTCAATTTCCACAATCCGGAGGTTCAGGACTCCTTGCTGGAAACGGTGCGGTTCTGGCTGGAGCGCGGCGTCGACGGCTTTCGGCTCGACACCGTCAACTACTATGTCCATGACCGCTGGCTGCGCAGCAACCCGCCCCTGGCGTCGAGCGTCGCCGGCACCAACACCGAAACCAATCCCTACCTCTATCAGGAACATCTGTTCGACAAGACGCAGCCCGAGAACCTCGCATTCCTCAAGCGTTTTCGGGCGCTGCTCGATGAATATGAGGGCCGCGCCGCTGTCGGTGAGGTCGGCGACGAAACCCGTTCGTTGCAAACGCTCGCCGCCTACACCGGCGGCGGCGACAAGCTCGACATGTGCTACACGTTCGACCTGCTCGGTCCGCAATTCTCGGCCGCACATGTGCGTGGATGCGTCGAAGCGTTCGAGAGTGCTGTCCTCGATGGCTGGGTCTGCTGGGCGTTTTCCAACCACGATGTCGTTCGCCACGTGACGCGCTGGACAAGGCCCGGCGGCGATCCGGAAAGGATGGCGAAGTTCTCTATCGCTCTGCTGTCATGCCTGCGTGGATCGATCTGCCTCTATCAGGGCGAGGAACTCGGGTTGGAGGAAGCGGACCTAGCGTTCGAGGATCTGCGCGATCCATACGGCATCCGCTTCTGGCCCGGGTTCAAGGGCAGGGATGGATGCCGCACACCGATGGTCTGGGAGAAAGGCTCCGACAATGCCGGTTTTTCCACCGGCAGGCCGTGGCTTCCGATCCCGCAAAGCCATCGCGCCCGCGCGGTCGATATCCAGAACCGGGAGGAAAAGTCGGTTCTAGCCAGCTATCGGGCGATGCTCGCCTTGCGCAAGCAGCATGCAGCTCTGGTGCAGGGTTCGATCCGCTTTCTCGATGCCGAGGGCGATGTACTTGCCTTCATTCGCGAAGGCGGCGGCGAGAAGCTGCTTTGCGTTTTCAATTTCGCCGACGAGCCGGCCAGCTGGCCGTTGCCGCAGGATATCGATGTCGCAGTGACGATCGATCTTGGCGGCCTCGGTGCTGCCTTGCAGGAAAAAGTTCTCTCGCTGCCGGCGTTGGGCTGTTTTCTCGGGCAAGCCGGCTGACCTCTCTACTTGGTCCTCATTGAACGAGCACGGAGCGGCCGCAAGTCGCGCCCATGACCCGGACATCAGCCTCGCCGACGCGCACGCCCAGTGCCGCAAGCACGTTGTAAACCAATTCGTCGACAGGCGCCGTCACGCCGTTCAGCAGCGCCACCACTGCCGGCTTCACCGTTCCAAGCAAGGCGGTTACATCAAGCCCGAGGCCCAGCGCACTGACCGAAAGCGACAGATTGTTGACCAACGACGTGGTGAGAGATTGCGTCAGGTTTTTCGTGGAAACAGTCTTTATCGTCTTGTTTGCGATTTCGGTGCTGTTGAAGGTCAATATCGTCGGATCGTTGTTGGCGATCTCAACGGCCGCAGAACCGTTCACGCCGATCAGGTTGAGGGTGAGAAACAGAAGCTTCACGCTGACCTGCGCCATTTCGGCAGGTTGAAATGACTGTGGGTTGCTGAAATCGGCGAAGGCGGAGGGGCTGTTGTCGGCATCGCTGGCGCCAAGGTGCAGCGAGGCAAGGCCCGGACGTGCGGCAATGGTAACCTTTAAACTGTCGGGGTGCCCCGTCGGGCAGCTGATGTCGGTCAGCTTGGCTTCGGCAGAGGCCACCTCGACATGCAGCGGCAGTTTGACGGACAGGAGGCTGATGCCGCCACCGAGATTTGCATTGCCGCCGCCGACGGACGCCACCAGCTTGATCCGCGTCTGCGCCGTACGCACCACGGCGCCCTTCTCGCCGACTGTCAGCCACGGCGAGAATTGCGCAGGTTCGCCGATGGCAATGGCAAGCGTGGTGGAGAGAAGCCCCGGAATGGTGGCTCCGAGATTGAGCTCGACCTGCTTCGAGCCGTTGGCCAGTGCAGCGGCGGTGGTCAGCATGCCCATGGCGCTAGCGTCGACGGAAAGGCCGGCCGGCTTTTGTCCGAGACCCAACTGGCCAATTGATCCAAGGTCGACAAGATGATTGAGCGGGATTTTGACCGTGCTGGTGGCTCTGGACGCGATTGTCTGGAGAACGAGCTTGCTGCTGCTGCCAACCGTTGAAACGTTAGCCAGGGCCGTGGCTACCTGGCCCACAGTCGCTTTTGATGCCAGCACGTCTGAATAGCTGACGCCTGTCAGTTGCAACTGGACGGCAAGAGCGTCGACGAACGAAAGCACATTCACATCGGCTGAGATCAGGGCGTTATAGTCCATGACGCTGAGCGAGATGTTAGTGCCCAGGAGGCCGCTGAGAAGCGAGTTCAGGATGCCGCCATTGACGCTGAGAAGCCTGGACCCGACCGAGAACATCGCCTGCGGAGCAACGCTGGCGATGGCTTCGGTGCCGATCACCGGCGTCGGAATGAGTGCACTCGCAAAGTAGCGGGCAGGAATCTTCCTCAGCGTGACATGGACGGCATTGTAGGGCGTCTTGCCGGCCTCGAAGCGCTTGTCGACGCCGAGCGACGACTCTGGTGAATATCGGCCGGCGGTGACCGACACGACGGTTTTCCCGAGGGCAGGGGCGATCGTCTGCCCTGCCTTCTGGACAACGATACCCGGCATTCCGTTGTCGCCGAGCGTGGTCACCACCGCGGCCTCAATGTTGTTGATGTTGGAGGCGGCGGTGATTGCCGCAAGATCGACCAGCGACTGAGCCTCCCGGCGCTCCACATAGATCGAGCCTTCATCGATGGCGAAGGCGGCCAGCGCCAGCGCGAACGGTGCGCATAGCGCCGTCATGACGGTGAAGTTCGCCTTCAGGTCGCCAAGCATCGAGTGGGCGACCCGGCCGATCCTCCCCGGCAAAGTTTCCGACATTTCAGATGCCTCCGACCCGTATTGTCGACTCGCGTGAGATCGTGGTTCCAGGCATGGGCAGCGCCGGGAACAGTTTCCAGACCGGCAAGTTACGGGCATCGTATTGGATGGACACGACGAACTGGTTTCCGTCGGCTGTGCTGTCCTTTGCCTGATAGGTCAGCTTGGTGGAATCGACGAAGGGATATCCGCCGGCATTGGTATTGACGAAACTGGTCACCAGCGCCTGGCGCTCGCCCTCATTCAGCCCGGCTATCGCCGTGCGGGCGGCGTCCGCTGCGATTTGCTGCACGGAGTGGCTTGCACCGAAATAGATACCGTATGCAACCATTCCGAGCAAAAGTAAGATAAAAATCGGCGAAAGCAGCGCGAACTCAACCGCTGAAGTTCCGGACTGCTCTCTAAACTGGCATAATTTTAGTCTTAACCGGCGCGTTTTATGACGCTCTATAGCGATTGTCTTATTTTCTTCGCCGTTCATGTCCTTCGCCCACCGAGACATACCGAAGCTCACGAAAAATATAATCCATGGTTGTTTAAAGACGCATTAAGACATTTCGGCAAAGTGGAATCGACGACCAGTTTCTGGCCGGAAACGAAGGTTTGAAATGGGAAGCGGAGCAAGCCCATCGTTTCGACCGCTGTTCTGCCGGCGGCGAAGCGTCTGTCGCTGCGCCTTACTTAGGGTGACCTCACGAGTCTGTTGAAATAAAAAATCGCCACGTTACTGTTTGACCACCAGCTGCCGGAAAGGGAACCGGCGGCGCGCTCAAAGGGGCCATCTAATCGGTTTCGGGGCGTCAACACTCAAGAGGCGCAGCTGAACGGCCGCCTCGACAGGGAGAACTCCATGCTGAAAACTATGCTGAAGGCGACGGTGTTCGCCACAACCATGGTCTTGGCCGCCGGCACGTTCTACACGCCGGCCTTCGCCGAGGTCGTCTATAACCGCGGCAGCGCCGCCGAATCGGAGTCACTCGACCCGCACAAGACTTCGACGATCTACGAAGCCAATATTTTGCGTGACCTGTTCCAGGGGCTGACCATGCAGGACGCAAAGGCGAACCTCATCCCGGGCGCTGCCGAAAGCTGGACAGTATCGGACGACGGCACCGTCTACACCTTCAAGCTGCGCAAGGGCGCCGTCTGGTCGGATGGTGCTCCGGTCACGGCAGATGACTTCGTCTACGCTTTCCAACGGCTGGAAGATCCGGCCACCGGCGCCGAATACGCTTCGATGCTCTATCCCGTGAAAAATGCCGAGGAGGTGAACACCAAGAAGGCGAAGCCCGAGGAGATGGGCGTCAAGGCAATCGACGCAAACACACTGGAAGTGACGCTGAAGGCGCCCACGCCCTATTTTCTCGAAATGCTGACCCACCAGGCGGCCTATCCGGTCAGCAAGGCCTCCATGGACAAGCTCGGCGCCGATTGGATCAAACCGGGCAATTTGGTCTCCAACGGCGCCTTTACACTGGTGGAGTGGGTTCCCAACGACCACATCAAACTGGTCAAGAATCCGAAATTCTGGGATGCTGCAAGCGTCAAGCTCGACGTCGTCAACTACATCCCGACCGAAGATCGTTCGTCGGCGATGAAGCGCTTCGAGGCCGGCGAACTCGACAGCTACGACGATCTCCCGACCGAGCAACTCGCCGACCTCAAGGCCAAGTTTGGCGATCAGATTCGCGTCGGGCCTTACCTCGGCACCTACTATTTTGCGATCAAAACCGACAAGGCCCCGTGGGACAACGTCGAACTGCGCAATGCCATCTCCATGGCAGTCGACCGCGATTTCCTTGCCGAAAAGGTCTGGCAGAACTCAATGCTGCCCGGCTATTCGATGGTGCCTCCAGGCATTGAGGGCTATACGCCGGCAATGGCCAAATACGCGGACATGTCGCAGATCGACCGCGAGGATGAGGCCAAGAAGGTACTCGAGAAGCTTGGCTACACGCCCGAGAAACCGCTGAAGATGGAAATCCGCTACAACACGTCGGAAAACCACAAGAACACTGCGGTCGCCATCCAGGAGCAGTTGAAGCCGCTCGGCGTCGAAGTCACGCTGCTCAATACCGACACCAAGACCCACTACTCCTTCCTTGAGCAGAAGGGCGACTTTGACGTGGCGCGTGCCGGCTGGATTGCGGATTACAAGGATCCGGAAACCTTCCTCGGCATCTCCCGCAAGGCAAGCGGCAACAACTATTCGGGCTACAACAGCCCGGAATTCGAGAAGGCCATGGACGAGGCTGCCGCCGCCGGCGGCAAGCCCGAAGAGCGCATGAAGCAACTCGCCGAGGCCGAGCGCATTCTCGTCGATGAGGTCGGCAACATCCCGCTCCTCTACTACAGCTACAAGGATATCGTTTCCCCGAAGATTCATGGCTTCGAGGACAACGTTATGGACGTGCATCCGTCCCGCTTCATCTCCAAGGACTGATCTCCTTGGCCCGACTGCCGCTCCTCTACAGCGCCGCGCGTCCTTTGGGACGCGCACAGGGCGCTGTGATTTACGCCTGATCCTTTCCCAACTTCGGTTCGGGTCATGTGTTAGGGGCGGCGGTTCCGGTTTGCCATCGCATCGGCCCGAAAATCGGAATCGATTTTCGGGAAGCACGATGCGAAGATTGAAACGCTAGAGCGTACTTTGTGCGTCCAAGTGGACGCACGTCGCTCTAGGCCCGCGGGGAACCGATGCTGCGTTACGTATTCCGGCGGCTCCTGACCGCCATCCCGACGCTGTTCGTCATCGTAACCATGGCGTTCTTCCTGATACGCGTCGCGCCGGGCGGCCCGTTCAACCAGGAGCGGGGCCTGAGCCCCGAGATCAAGGCCAATCTTGAAGCGCAGTTCGGCCTCAACGACCCGCTCTGGCTGCAATATGTCCACTATCTCGGCAATCTGCTGCGCGGCAATTTCGGTCCGAGCTACAACATGCCGGATTTCACCGTCACAGAATTGTTTGCCAGGGGCCTGCCCGTTTCGATCCAGATCGGCGCCTCGGCCCTCATCCTGGCGCTGCTGCTCGGCGGCCTCCTCGGCACCATTGCCGCGCTCAACCAGAACAAGATTGCCGACTACTCAGTGATTGCGCTGGCTGCCGCCGGCAGCACCATTCCGACCTTCGTCATTGCGCCGGTGATCCAGCTTTTGTTCGGTCTGACCTGGAAGCTGCTGCCGATCGGCGGCTGGGGCGATGGCGCCCTGCTCAACAAGGTCGGGCCTGTGCTGACGCTCGCCTTGCCGCAGATCGCCATCGTCGCTCGCCTGATGCGCGGCTCGATGATCGAATCGTTGCGCTCGCACCACATTCGCACCGCACGCGCGCTCGGCCTGTCGGACTGGTCGGTGGTCGTCAAGCATGCGCTGCGCGGCGCCATTTTGCCGATCGTCTCGTTCACCGGCCCGGCGGCGGCGGCACTGCTCACCGGCTCGATCATCGTCGAGACGATCTTCGCCGTTCCCGGCATCGGCCGCTATTTCGTCGAGGCCGCACTCAATCGCGACTACACGCTGGTCATGGGCACCGTGGTGGTGATCGCGCTGTTCACCATCGTCTTCAACCTGATCGTCGACGTCATGTATGCCTTCGTCGATCCGAGGGTGCGCTATGACTGATATCGCAGCCACCGCTCCGGCCGTCGTCGGCCGCTCCCTGTGGGGCGATGCCTGGTCGCGCCTCAAGGCCAACCGCGCCGCCATGTTCAGCCTGTATTATCTTGCTTTCATCGCGATCCTCAGCGTGTTCGGACCCTCTTTGGTGCCGCATCGATACACCACCATCTACGCTGATTATGTGCGCACACCGCCGAGCTTCTCGGCCTATCCGAGGGCCGACAAGATAGAAACCGCGCTTAATGAGGCGATCAAGCGCATGCGTGTGGACATCAAGGAGTGGCGGCAGGAAGACAATCGCATCTTCGTCACCGTCACATCGCCCAAGCCGATCGATGACCGCAATGTCCGCTACCTCGACCGTTCCGATGCCTTCGACAACACGAAGATAGAGAGCAAATCGCCTGACGGCCTTGAGGCGGTGATGAGCGCTTCGATTAGGCAGCAATATTTTCTGTTCGGCACCGACAATACCGGCCGCGATCTCCTGTCGCGGACGCTGATGGCCGGGCGCATCTCACTGGCGATCGGCCTGCTCGCCGGGGTCGTCGCCGGCGTCATTGGCGTGCTCTACGGCGCTACGGCCGGCCTTGCCGGCGGCAAGGTCGATGAGGTGATGATGCGCATTGTCGATGTGCTCTATTCGCTGCCGTTCATTTTCTTCGTCATCATGCTGGTGGTGTTCTTCGGCCGGAACTTCGTGCTGATGTTCCTGGCGGTCGGCGCCGTGCTGTGGCTCGACATGGCGCGCATCGTGCGCGGCCAGGCGCTGTCGATCCGGCGACAGGAATACGTCCAGGCGGCGGAGGCGATGGGCGTCGGCCAACGCGGCATCCTGATCCGCCACGTCATTCCCAACCTGCTTGGCCCGGTGGTCATCTACATGACGCTGCTGGTGCCGCATGTCATCATCCTGGAGAGTTTCCTGTCCTTCCTCGGGCTCGGCGTCCAGGAACCGATGACCAGCTGGGGCGTGCTGATCTCGACCGGCGCCAAGAACATCGGCACCGCCAACTGGCTGCTCTTGTTCCCTGCCTTCTTCCTTGTCTCAACGCTATTCGCGCTGAATTTCGTCGGTGACGGCCTGCGCGATGCGCTCGATCCCAGGGATCGTTGAGATGGCCACTTCCGAAACCATCCTCAGCGTCAAGGACCTTCGGGTCCGCTTCCGCACGCTCGACGGCGTGGTCGAAGCCGTCAAAGGCATCAACATCCACGTCAATGCAGGCGAAACCGTTGCCGTGGTCGGCGAATCCGGTTCCGGCAAGAGCCAGACGATGATGGCGGCGATGAGCCTGCTGGCCTCGAACGGCGAGGCGACAGGCGTCGTCGACTATCGCGGCCGCAACCTTTTGACCCTAAGCAAGTCCGAGCTCAACCAAGTCCGCGGCCGCAAGATCAGCATGATCTTCCAGGAGCCGATGACCTCGCTCGATCCGCTCTATACGATCGGCAACCAGCTGATCGAACCGATCCGCCGGCATCGCGGGCTTGGCGCGGCGCAAGCACGCGAAGAGGGGCTCAAGCTCTTGCGGCTGGTCCATATTCCCGATCCTGAGCGGCGGATGAAATCCTACCCGCACGAATTGTCGGGTGGCCAGCGCCAGCGGGTCATGATCGCCATGGCGCTGGCCAACGATCCCGACATACTGATCGCGGACGAGCCGACGACGGCGCTCGACGTGACGATCCAGGCGCAGATTCTCATGCTGCTCGCCGAGCTGCAGCGCAAGCTCGGCATGGCGATCGTCTTCATCACCCACGATCTCGGTATTGTCCGGCGCTTTGCCGACCGGGTCTATGTCATGCGCTACGGCGAAGTCGTCGAAGAGGGCGAGGCGGAAGCGATCTTCGTCAACCCGCAGCATGCCTATACCAAGATGCTGCTGGCCGCCGAGCCGACCGGAACCAAGGCGCCGCCACCGCCAAATGCGCCCGTCCTGCTCGAAGGCAGGAATGTCGAAGTGACCTTCAAGATCAGCGGCGGGTTTCTTGCCGGAGAGCCGCTGATCCTGCGCGCAGTCGATCACATTTCGATCCGGCTGAAACGAAATCAGACTATCGGCATCGTTGGCGAATCGGGTTCGGGAAAGTCGACGCTCGGCCGGGCCTTGCTGCGGCTGCTGCCAAGCGACGGCCTCATCCGCTTCGGCGATCGCGATATTTCCGCCGCCGACCGCCGGGCCATGCGGCCGCTGCGGCGTGAGTTGCAGCTCGTCTTCCAGGATCCGTTCGGTTCGTTGTCGCCGCGCATGACCGTTGGCCAAGTCATCACCGAAGGACTTCTGGTGCATGAGCCGACCCTGTCGGGCAGGCAACGCGATCTGCGCGCGGTCGAGGCCCTGCTCGAGGTCGGGCTCGATCCGAACGCGCGCAATCGCTACCCGCACGAATTCTCTGGCGGCCAGCGCCAGCGCATCGCCATCGCGCGCGCGATGATCCTCAAGCCCAAGGTGGTCGTCCTCGACGAGCCGACCTCGGCGCTCGACCGCTCCGTGCAGAAACAGATCGTCGAACTGCTGCGCAAGCTGCAGGCCGACCATGAACTGTCCTACCTGTTCATCAGCCACGATCTCGCCGTCGTGCGCGCCATGGCCGACTACATTATCGTCATGAAGCAGGGCAAGATCGTCGAGGAAGGGCCGACCGAGACGATCTTCAGCAATCCGCAAGCGACCTACACGCAGACACTTATGGCCGCGGCCATCGACGTCACACGATTTCGCTTGAGCGCATAGCGCGATCGGTCAGGGCGCAGTGCATGGTGGCAGCTAAACCGCTGTGCCTTTCTCGAGAGGGATGGGTGACAGGCTATTCCGGGTAGGTGGGTTAGTGTCAAGTCTGACCACACAAACTGTGAAGGGTAGGGCACACGTGATTTAACGGCGACACGAGCGTGACTGTCTGCAATGGGGGACAAACCCCCGAATGCTTTTAACAGGCATTCCAGACAGAGCACACGTCGAAATTTTCGCGGCAGTTGCGAGCTTCACAGCCCGACACCCCGCTTCCTTCCGTGGCTCCAATCCACACCGCCGCCATCGGCGCGCATTACCCCAGAAAGATGAGTACCCAATCTCTTTTCGAGAGGCGGCGACCAAGGCACGAGCCTAAAGCCGAGCCCGTCATCGATCATAGCGAAGCGGCCCGAAGCCAGCGCAAAACGCCGCCGGTAGATGCCGGTCACATGATCACCATTTGCAGCCGTCGTGAAGGATAGACCGGTTTCGGCGGCGAGCCGTGAGCCGAGCGCCTCAATCTCGCGATCGCGAAGCGTCTCGATCAAGCTGCGCGCAAGGACGACGCGCTGTCCCTCTCGCCAGGCCAGACCCTGCCCGACAAGATGATCTCTCCGATCCTCCAGCGCCTGCCTTACCTCCCGGCCAAAGCCGCCATCGCCGAGCTCGGCTGGCTCTTGCGTGACGAGCTGTCGGTCGAGCCAGGTCGCGCCAGAGGCATGGATCTGTTCTTCAATTGAAAAATCTGAGTGGACGGCGAGCGCGACGCGGCCCCTCACATCTTCGTAACGGCGCAGCTCCACAATCGAGCCTGGGGCGGAGTCTCCGCTTGCGTCGAGATCCTGAAAGCGGACGTGGTGTGTACGTCCATCGATGCCGTCTACGATGGCATAGGTCGAACCGCGTAGTTCGTCATCCAAGCCACGTTCGAGCAGCCGACCGATGACTGGCGCCTCTATCTTCTCGGCTGCGAGAACATATCCCAATGTGCCCCTGTCGATGCCGTGCCCGGCCAGACTACGGTGCATGCGCTTGATTATATCGCCTCGTTCCCCGAGCGCCCGCATGGTCGCCTCGGCTTCTTCGGCCACCATCCACTGGCCGGGACGGATTTCGTTGGCGACGCCCAGGCTTTCGAGCCTACGCAGCCGCCCAACCTTGATTGTCAGGAATTCGTCGGGCGGACGCTTCGGGTGTGGCGCGAGATCGATGATGCCGTGACGATCCATGTCTCGGGCAAGCTGTCGGTCGAGCTGAGTCCAGCGCTCAGTCTCGACCTGCCGCTCGATGATCTGGCGAATTTCATGGTCGGTGCGAGGCCCCAACGTCTGGGTAAGGATGTCGCCCGCACGATCGCGCATGCCCTGGCGGATATAGTCGCGCGAGATGACGAGGTTCTCGCCATCGTCCGCGACACCGCGAACGAGGATATGAACATGCGGATGTTCGGTGTTCCAATGGTCGATTCCGATCCAGTCCAATTCTGTGCCGAGATCGCGCTGCACGTCTCCGATAAGGTCACGGGCGAAACTCTTGAGGTCGCCCAGCTCGACGGCGTCATCAGGTGAGACGATGAAACGGAAATGGTGCCGGTCGTCCTGGCATCGATCGGAGAAGGCATCGTGATCAGTCTCGTCCGTCTCAGGACCGAACATCTTCGCCGCGTTGCCGTCGCGCGTCACGCCCTCGCGGCGGAGATAGTTGAGATGAGCGGTGAGCGGCACCGAGCTCCTAAACTGCCGGACGACGCGCGCCTTGACGATGACACCGCGTGAGTGGCCGGTGATAAGGCGATTGGCGCTGATGCTCGCCGTCCGGCCACGTCCAAAAGTCGAGTGGCGCGGCGAGACGAGATGGCCCTTGCGTGAAACGCTCCCACCGGCACGCTGTGCAGCCGCGAGCGCCTGAAAGGTGAACGGCCGTGCGCGCTGGCTGGCGCGAGAGCGGATACGGCCAGGGCGGACACGGAGATCTTCATCCCGGTTCACGGCCACTTCCCCCGCGAGGTGCAGCTATCATCGGAAACATCCAGAAAGTGGCGATGGCGCACATCGCGCAAAATCATCGCACATCGCGAAATGGCCTCTGAAACCCTTACGCTCTCGCCATTCGACCGGAGCGCACATCGTGGCCCTTTATCCTGCCACTCCTCTTCGCCCTCAGCCGCGACCAACCCTCCCGTCGCCAATTCCGCGACGAAACACGCCGGAACGCGATTGACCGCGGCTGCGTTGATCATCGCGGTTTCCCGGAAAAACGCTGCGCGAATAGACCTCCCTTGGAGGATCTCGGCTCGAACACAGCTTCAAACGGCCAACTATCCGGCTGCGGCTCGACGGCGGTGAGGTCAGTGACAGCAGCACCCAACGGCGGTCCCATGCTGGACGAGCGGATCGCCGTGAAGATGCTTTCTGCGGCAACATCCGCAGCACCGTCGCCATGCGACGCGCCGACATTCGGGATGTCGCCGTTTTGCTCGAAAACCGATGGATCGAGTGCACTCTCCCTGTTTGTTCTTTGTCGGGCGCGCGGCGGATTGGAAACGGCACCTCTGATCAGCGGCGTGAGTTTCCTGACGTAGTCGATCGTCTCACGCGGCAGCGGGCGGCCGGTCAAAAGATACTCTTCATAACGCCCAGGGCCGGCATTGTAGGCAGCGAGAAAGCCGTTGCGACCAAAGCGGTCGAGCATCTCACGCAGGTAAGCTGCACCGGCAAGAATGTTGTCGCGCGGCTGATAGGGATCGACGCCGAGGTGGTGCTTGATTCGAAGTTCCTCCCACGTTCGGGGCATGATCTGCATCAGGCCCATCGCGCCCTTGCTCGACACCGCATGAACATCACCAACGCTTTCGACATGCATGACCGCGCGAAGCAACCGCTCGGGAACAGCAAATCGTTTCGCAGCTTCCCGGATGTGTCCCGACCAGAGATCGGAGGACAAGGCCTTGCGCTTGGAGCGCGCCGGGCGTTCATTATGCGTGGAAGGTTCTGCGCAAGCAGCGGACATTGAAACGGCAAGTATGACGCATGCACAAAGGGCTACGATGCCGTGGCGGATGACCGCGTAACGACCGCTGCCCCGATGCGTTATCAGCCTGCCACCGTGCGCGCTTTCATCAAGGGCGAGGCTTCGCTGGCCGAACCAGCTTCCCCCAAATTGTGATGTGATGGGCGCCCGGAACGACGGGCAAGCGCCCGGCCGCCCTTGACCATCGCTGCGCGCGGCAGCCGCCTGACGGGCGATCGGATTGAAGGCCTTGACCGGCGCCCACTCTATCAAAGAGATTGACGCGAAAGGCTCGTTGAGGCGCAATCGGCGCATCCGATCAGCCTCTCTCGTCGCGCTTCGACGGCCGACTCCAATGCAGGTTCCAGGCGTCCTTGTCGGCGTCGGCCTGGAAAAGATTGGCGCGGATCGGTTGCGTGAAAGACGGATCGTCAATCGATACGGAGAGATAGGCGCCGGCCTTCTCGCCGGTGCGATCCCACGCCGCGCCGATCTCCATGCCTTCGCAGAAGACGCGATGGTCGGGCGCGTTCTCTGCATCCGATTTCTCGGCAGGCAGTATGGCGAGCTTTGCATCGACTGTCAGCGTTGAGATGTTGCCGAAGAAGCCGTCTTCGTTGCGGGTGAAGGTACCGATCTGGGCCACTGCAGTGCTCCTTTCATGAGCGTTGACGAGGGTTAGTGCGAGCCTTGACGGCTTGCCGGGAACGGCACCGTTAGGATCATCCGGTGCCCGAGAGGTGCGGTCGGTTGTCCAGACCGGGACCGCGCGACCGATGACCGAAGTGAGCGGGAGCGGCCCGAAATAGCGGCCGTCAAAACTGTCGGTTGCGTCCCAGTTCACGAGGAAGACTTCGCCGTCGGCAATGACGCGACAGCCTTGCCAGACGGGCAACGGCCGGCCGCGACTGTCACGCTCACGCGCATGTCCAAAGCTCACGCCGTTGGCGATGATGGCTGTGCCTTGCCGACAGACCGTCGCACCTGCGAGTGCCAGCACGCGCTTCAGGAGCGGCACGCTCTTCGGCAAGTATCCGCGTTGGGCGAGGAAGTCCGCCAGCGGTTTGGGCGGCATGACGACGGTGAGATCGGCAACGTCGATCCTGTCGACCGGCTCGATGCGGTAGAGCCCAACCGGGACGCTCGCTGATGCGTTCCAGATGAACTGCGGTCGATGGCCAAACCATGCCGGTGCAACAACCAGGACCGCGGCGCCGAGCATTGCGGCGATGATTGCTGGGCGTATACCCATGGCTCCAGCCAGGGGCTCAGCATGCAAGCTTGGTGACGGCGTTTGGCTGGCGAGAAGCAAAACCAGGGCACGAGGTCCTGCGCACCGCGCGGCGCAATACCACCAGCCCGCACCAGAAACGGCCCAAGTTGATGGTCGGTCGAACTGATGGCGCATTGTCACCACGCTGCATGTCAGGAGACGCGATCGCGTCCGCCGGCATAGGCCGGCGCGCGAGCCGCATGCGGCTTGGCGGGCGGAACATAGGTCGCATTGTCATCGCTGGTGGAGGTGCGCGCGCCAAGGGCGATCCAGGCATGCAGGTCGTCGATGTCGTAAAGGACGCGTCCGCCGACCTTGCAGTATTTTGGACCGGTGCCGTAAGTCCGGTGCTTTTCCAGAGTGCGGGCGCAAAGCCCGACGATAGGTGCTGCCTCCTTCGTGCGCAGATATTTTTGGGGCGCGTCCGCGGGACCCTTCGACATCGCTCGATCTCCATTCGGTTCTGCTGTCGTCCTGGCCTGCCGGGACGCGCGAAATGGAGGATCGTCGAAATGAGAGTAAGCGAGGGAGGGCAAAGATCAGGGGCTGCGTTTTTGCTACCCCTGCGAAGAAGGAAGCTCAGCAGTCGGAGTTCCGACCGCGGTTATGGGGATAGAAGAGAAGATCGCGATAGCCGCCAGCGATGAAACGATCCGTGCGGCGCAGGATCGCCCGGACTTTGTGCCGAAGATGATGATCGCGCCAATCGCGCGGCGCGATCGGCTCTTGTGACAACAGCGCCTGCGCGATCTCACGATAAGTTGCACCCGTGCGACGACCATCGTGAGCGCGCAAATTCAGGATATGCCTGAGCTTCGTCTGCTGCGGCAGCGCGCCAAAGGGTGGAGCGAGCGACCGACCGTTCAGTGCCCGCCAGAACCGACGCGCCGCATCGAGCCGGGTCTCGAACGCGCTGTCGAGCGGCAGAACAACGGCGTTGATGCCAGGTGCATCTTCGCCAGTTTCGGCAACCAATGTGTGCGTTGAAATCGATGCCGGCCAAAGAACCGGAAACTCTTTGACCTGGCGCCACGTATGAAGATTGCCGAATTCGGAAAGTTGAACCGTCTGATGCGAAGAGCTGACAGGGGCAGGCATCTTCGTGGCCCGGAGCACACGCGGGGAGGCCCGCTCAGTCCAGACGATGTTCTCGGTAAGCGGGTGGTCACCGCCTGCAATTTTGAAATCGCGCACCCCAACGAGCAGCGAAGTCGGGTGGACCGACAATGTCTCTGGAATCAGGGTGCTGCGACGCAAGCTGGCTGCACTCGGCGACAAAAGCGTCGTTCCGAATCAGATACTCGGCAGCGAACTCTCCAGCTTCGTAGCCGCTCATGTGCGCGTAGGCTGCCGGACCGGTCCAATTAACCTGCAACCTTCCCAGTCCTCTCCGCATGCCCCCATCTGGTTGAGGACCTCGGATTCAACATCCATGGCGATGCAGACGTTGGGTAGGTGGAGAGTTGGCAAACCGATGTGCTGATTCAGCAAAGCGTGGCAAAAGGTCAGCGGTAATCAGTGAGGCGCACCGCCCGCCAGAAGATAACGGTAGCCGTCCGTCGTCATCCAACGGGCGCGGGCAAGATGGGACTCCCACGCCTTGAACGCCCGCTCCGGCTCCCGCCCCGGATCGATATGAAGAACGATTTTGGCCACCTCTCGCCAGTCCGCATCTTCGGCGGCCGCGTCGAGCAGGCGGATGTAGGTAATCAGCCGCTCCTCGTCATAGCCGGTCAGGGTCGGGGCATCCGGCGCAACGTCAGCAACGTCGGGATCGCGTAGTGGTTAAGCATAACATTGATCGCTTGTGCTTCTACGACGATCTTGAAGGAACCATCCTCAACATCGAGTTCTGATCATAACGAATAGGAACGATCATTCCTAGAACGATAGTTCCCTTTCTGGTCCCTACGGTCATGGACCTCAAGGAGATCATGGCGGTCAATATGCGTCGTCTGCGCCATGACCTGAATGTGACGCAGGAGGAGCTGGCCGCCCGCTCTGGACTGAGCCTGCGTTACGTCGGGTCTATCGAGCGTGCTCGGGTTTCGGCCAGCGTCAGTGTGCTTGGTAGTATAGCGGCTGCGCTGAATGTGGAGCCGTGCGAGCTGATCAGAAAATCGGCACGGTGACTTGGCGCGGGACTCTCCGGGGCTTCGCCTTGGCTTCAAAGGCGGCTGTCCTGATGCGCTCCGTGCGGGCATGCCAACCATGCGGTGCGGGAAATCGATGGTCTTCGGGCGGGTGGCTCACATCGTGGTGTCGCTGATCTGGCCGGTCCGCCGTTGGAGCCACGTTTCGGATAAACGTCTGTCGATCACGTGCGGGCGGCCATTCTCCCCGGGTGGCGGTACACGTCTTCCGGGTCCAGCACAGCGATGAGGCACAATGCTAGTCAGGCATGAGCCGATTAGTCGCTAAAAAGGAATGGCCCCGCCCGGTATGTCCGGGCGGGGTTTGCTCAGGCGGCTTAGTCCACGTTGCGGCGACCGCTGAGGCGCGACCAGATGAGGGAGTAGCTGTCGCCTTCCTCGTCATCGAAGAGGTTGGCGTAGATCGGAGCGGTGAAGCTCGGATCGTCCAGCTTTAGTCCGAGATAGTCGCGGCCCTCGTTGGAGCGCTTTGACCAGGCAGCCCCGATCTCGACCCGTCCGATAAAGATTCGATGGCTGGGGCCGTTGTCGCTGGAGCGGTTAGCCGTGGGAACGATGCGGACATTCTTGGCTTGGACCGAGAGGGTAACGATGTCGCCGATGAACTCGTCGTTGCCAGTGCTTTTGAAAGTGCCGATGGTCGCCATGATATTTCTCCTTGATCACTGTTTCCGAGCCCGCACCATTGCGGCCTCGATGGCGATCCACGGGCCGAAGGCGACCGGCGCCGCACCCGCTTGCGGGCCGAAGCGGCAGCGGAGGATGGCGCGAGAGCGACTTTGTTGTTTCGCGAGGAATGGGCGCAGCCCAGGGGAAGAAAGTCGCGTCAGCGCCGTTGCGGCATAGGCGGTCGAGGCGCAGCCGGACTTCGGCCAGATCAGCCCATTGAGAGGCCGTTTGAAGCGGTCGAGCTGGCAGAAATAGATCAACGGAGAGTGTGGCGTAACTGCCGCGGTCTCCAAGGTCTTGGCTGGGGGTCTCTCGAACGCGTTTCCTTCTCCATAGACCTGCGTGATATTCGGAACCTGCCAACCTCGCACTCGAACGCTGATGCCGATCGCAACCGTGTAGGACGGCGTGGCACGCTGCCTGATCCAAACGCTCCAATCAGGTGCCCGCCGCGATCGGTTCGAGCTGCTCGTGTATACAATGGGGTGTCCGCCAACACCGATTACGATCCAACTGAGGGGCCTGTCCGGTCGAGCCGGCGCCGCCATCACGCACGTGCCGAATGCGAACGCCGGAAACGAGAAAGGCGACCGCCAGTTCCCATACGGCACAGAGGGTTTTCACGATGCACAGGTGCCCTTGATCTTGCGGAGACCTGATAACGGCGAGCGGAGTCCACGATCCATTCGCTATCTCTGGCTCGTGGCGGCACGATCAAAAGGAGCTTCGCAGTTTTCAAGGGCGACATCTAGGATCCGGACAGGGCCTGATCATTCCAAAGTGGAACTGATTGCCGACTTCAGGTCTCGGACTATCCTGGCAAACGAGGCTCTTGTGGAGTGCTGCGGAGCGATTCTCAAAATGTCGCCGAGCTCGTCCACGCCAGTGATCCCGAGGCGAGAGATATCCTCGCATCCAATCTACCGGTATCCCGCCGCGCGACTATCGCATCGTCGTGCTGAGCTATCGGAGATATGCGGCGGTCACCCGCCGCCGAACTGCCAGACTGGGATGCCGAGCTTGCGGGCTTTGTCAGCGAGGTTGTGCTGGATACCACTTCCGGGGAACAACATCACGCCGACTGGCAAAACATTGAGCATCTGGTCATTGCGTTTAAAGGGAGCGGCACGGCCGTGTTTCGTCCAGTCTGGCGCAAAGCCGATCTGCGGCACGTTGCGATGGTCCGCCCAGCGGGAGGCGATCTTCTCGGCGCCCTTCAACGACTTGCCGTGCATCAACACCATGTCGGGATGCTTGGCGTGGACCTGGTCGAGCTTGGCCCAAATCAGGCTGTGGTCGTTGAAGTCGAGCCCGCCGGTGAAGACGATTTTCGGCCCTGGTGGTAGCAAAACCTGCGTCTCGGCTCGCTTCTTGGCGTTCAGGAAATCGCGGCTATCGATCATCGCCGCTGTCAGGTTGTGATGGTTGACCATCGATCCGGAGCGCGGTCGCCAGCTCGTGCCGGTGTGGTGTTGGTAGAGATCGGCGGCCTGGTCGCGCATCAGTTCGAAGACATTGCGGCGCTCGATCAGTGTCTGCCCCTCCGCCGTCAGGCGCTCCAGCTCGACGGATTTCACTTCGCTGCCGTCCTGTTCGCGCTGGCTGCGGCGCTGCGCCTGCTCGTTGTCGTCGAGCTCGCGTTCGACGCGGCCTGAAGCACGATGAAAGATGTTAACGGCTGACCAGAGCAAATCATCTAGGTCGGGCTCGAGCCGGCTATCGGAGAGCGTCACCACCAGCGCGTCGAAGATATCGGTGATCGCGCCGACGACGACATTGCCTTCCGGGAGTGGCCGAGGATCCGGTTCGTCCGAAAAGGGGCGGTAGCCGTAGAGCTGGAGTTCGGTGACGATATGGTCGATTGGTGATGACGCATGGGCGGGCTCGAAATCGGGATCGTAGTCAGTCATGGGATGCTCCTTCGCCGGATATGACCGCGACCGTCGCGGCCTTCTGGCGACGAAAGCCGGCGGGCGAGACGACCTGCACCCGCAGCGTAGCGCGGGCCGAAGCGGCAGCGCAGGATGGCGAAGGCCGGCTATTTTGTTTCGCGCTGCAACGCCCGAAGGGCGGCGGAAAATAGCCGGCCGCAGGCATTGTCGGTCGGAGCCGTTTGCCGGCCGATCGCCATTTCGAAGGCCCGGTCGCGTTTCTCTCCGGCGTCAACGGGGCTCGCGTGCAAGGTTGGTGCGATTTTCGCCAGCGCGATATGCAGCGCTCGACATGAAGCGGCCAACGTCGCTGGGCGCGACCTGCAGCCTGATTGCGGTCCGCAGTGCCTCGAGGCCGAGATTGCGGAGATCGTCGTTGAAGTCGCTGCGCTGTGGCGTCAGGACAATAGGGTGTATTCCGACAGTGCGCGCCCGCGTGATGAGGGCGTTGCACGACCAGTCGCCGGCCGGATCATTGTCGCGGGCGACATATAATCTGCGGAGCGTCGGCGGAAATAAGATAGCGGCTAGATGGGCTGCGGACAGTGAGGCCAGCATCGGCATGTCCGGAAGAACCGAACGGAGCGACAAGACCGTCTCGATCCCTTCGCCAACCGCCATGACTTCGTCACCTATGCCTATACGTACTGCGTTGCCGAGAAGAGCGCCCATCGCCCGTCGCGGGTTGTCGATGGGGGCCTTGTCGCGCCCACTGGGGTCGAGCCACGTCCGGTGCGCTCCGGTGATCTGGCCATTGAGATCTGTGACAGCGGCGATCATCGCCGGCCAGGTTTCGGGCGGGCTGTGGTTGTCAGGCCGATAGTAGCAGCGGGGATGGAACCGCAGGCTGTCGGTTCCCTGCAAAAGCCCAATGCCGCGCTCACGCAGATACGCTTCTGCGATTGTGCCCAAAATCGGCTTCGACCCGCCGAAGAGGCGGCGGGCTGCCTCGGGCGATCCGGTCGGCATTGGTGTCAGCCGCCGGCAGGACTGAGGCTGAGGCACGGAAGGCTGCATACTGAGGAAAGCCCGCGCCTCGTCAGCGATATCTTTGAAGGCGGCCAGGCCGCAGCTCTCGCGGATGAGGTCGAGAAGGTCGCCGTGCTCACCGGTGGCGGCGTCGGTCCATTTGCCGGCCGCGCCTTTGCCAGATTCCGGCCCCGTCAGCCGGACAAACATTGAACGGCCAGGCGTGTTGCGGGCATCGCCGACCAGCCAATAGCGGCCCTCGCGGTGTCCAGCTGAGAGATAGTAACGGCAGACGGCCTCGGCCTGGCGACTGAGACGTTGCGCAAGATCCGTTGCGGTTTTCATAGCGAACTCCCCAGACGAAAAAGGGGCCCGCCGTTGCCGGCCGGCCCTCCGGTGGACGTATTGATCCTTCGGCTATTCGGCGGCGATCGCATACGTGTCGATCTTGGCTGGTTCATTTTCGAGCTGCGGCTCGGCGGCCGCCATAACCGTTTCGCCGCCGTCTTCCGCAGTCTCCTCCAACTCGCGATCGCGGGTCGCTCGACCCGTTTTCCGGGACCGCCACGATCGTGCGGCCAAACGGGTACAGCGGCTCCAGCAACCGGCCTGAGCCTGAGGCCGTTCGCCGGGAGATGACGAGCCGGTTGAAGCGATGATTCCTTAGGTGCAGTAGCCATCTGAATGGTCTCCGCGACGGGCGGCCGAAAGCCTCTCTCTCGGCCTCCACCCCATCACGAAGCTGCGGCCCATCTCTCCCTCTGAGAGACGAGCCGCAGAACCGTGCTCAGGAAGGACGTCGAACCGGAAATCTGTGGATCCGGATCAGGCGACGAGGTCGAGCAATTTCTTCGCCCGGGCCTCGAGGCCGAGCCGAACGTCCTGATGGGTCTTATCGCGCGCCACCGCCGTGATGCCTTGGACAAAATCGAAGATGCTCTCGGGCTGGCGGCCTTCCTCGGCGAGCACTGCCTCGATGATCTTCGTGGTCTCGGCTTTGCTAAAGCCTCGCTTGCGCAGGAAATCGGTACGGTCTTCATCGGAGCGAGCGACGATCCGCGCGCGGGCCGCCTTGATGCCGTTGACAAAGGGTGCCGGGCTGGAGTCCGCGAACCGGGTAAGCGCCGGCGCGACCTCGTAAGCGAAGCGTGAGGCAGCATATTTCGAGTGCCGGATCGTGATCTCCTCGAAATCCTCAACGCCCCAGAGGTTGCGGTTCTGGCACACGGCGCGAAGATAGAAGGAAGCCATGCCGAGTGTCTTGGCGCCCACCTCCGAGTTCCAGCAGTAGAAGCCGCGGAAGAATAGATCAGGCGAGCCATCCGGCAGTCGCCCCGCCTCGATTGGGTTTAGATCGTCAACCAGGAAAAGGAAGACATCTCGGTCGCTGGCGTAGAGAGTGGTCGTGTCCTTCGTCACGTCGACATGGGGGTTGTAGAAGCCGGTTGACCAGTTCAGCACGCCCGGCACTTTCCAGCGCGTGTCGCCAGTGCCGTTGCCGGCGATCCGCTGAACGGCCGCGACCAGCTCATGGTCGTAGATCCGGCCGTAGTCCGGGCCCGTGACCGCGCGGAGCTCGACCCGCCCGTCATACGTCTCGAGCGTCTTGACCTGCTCGGGCCGGTGCGAGGCCAAGCCATATTGCAGGTTGATGCCCGCAAGCACGGCGGGCACCTGACGAAGGTAGGCAGCCGGCGCTCCGACCAGGCTCGCGAGCTGGCCAAAGCTCCAATGGGTCGGCGAGACCGGCTCGGTCGCGCCAGGGAGGATGAGGGAAAGGCGTTCGGCGTTGTCGCGGCTAGATTCAACGCGGACCGCCGCGCTCTCGACGGTTCGTGTCCGACTGCGTTCGCTGCGGCCGTTCACGGAATCGAACAGCGCCGACAAGGACAGGAATCGCTCGTCATCGGGCCGGGAAAACCATTCTGAGGATACGCGGCCGATCCGCTTGCCCCGACCGACATCGACTTTATAACCACCGTTCGCGTCGCGAGTGGCGTCCAGAACTTCAACGTTGCTCATGGCTGATCTCCATGACGGACCGCCGAGAGCCTCTCTCTCGACCTTCAATCCGTCACGGCGAAAGCCGCAGCCCTCTTACTCTCGAGACGTTGCGGGGCGGAGCGACCACTGAAGGGTGCATGAGACCTTGGCCCGAGCGGTGGGAAAGGCCCCGTTTCCACGAATTTGCCAAATGTCCACTTAGCTGAGGGTGCACGCCAAAAATCCGGGACTTGGCGCAAGAATCCCGGCAAGCGCAGCGATGCGCTTTTGGCGTGGGGAATCGCCGACTATGAAGGTTTACAGGCCGGCAAGGCCCAAGCGCACCGACGAGGCGAACCAAGAAGCGATGCTCGCAACGGGAGCTGCGAACTTTCCGATTAGCAGGTCAATGGGACATCTTTGCTGCAGGATTTCTCGGCGCCGCTTTTCGTTGCCCCCTGTTGGGCATATCTCATCCACCGAGCATCCAGAACGGCGAGACAGAGATGGAACCGTTGCGGCCAAATGCTACCATTTCACGGTTGGCTACATAAGGAATCCCGCGTATCCCCGCTACGTCATGAAGACAAATAAGCCTGCCATGTCACCAATCGCGATCTTGCCCCTACCTGTGGCCATTCTTCCTATTTCGGCGGAAGGGATGGCACCAACCCAGGCACTTTTCACCTTAACTGCATCCGGTAGCGACATACCCTTCGCCTGCGCACTCGACCAGACCCGCGGTCCGTCGGTTCTCGAGCAAAACGATTGCACAATAGGCGATTGCCTGAGGGCTCCGCATTGAAAATCCCAGAGCAATTCGACAATGCCACACCTCTGCGCATCGAGACTGCTGCGCAAATTGCCTTTCCCGACGGCTCGATGGGCGCAGCAGGTTTGCGCAAGGAACGGGATGCCGGCCGACTTGAAACGGAGTTAATCGCCGGAAAGGAGTACGTCACCTTGGCGGCGATTGCGAGAATGAGGGAATTATGCCGAGGACGTCGAAAGGGCCACGCCTCGTCTGGCGGGACGAAAGCCGCAAAAAGGACGGTACGCTCCGAAACAGGGCCGGGTGGTTCGTCCGCGACGGGTCAGCCTTCGTCAGCGCTGGCGGCGGCGAGAAAAGCCGCCCGGGAATTGAAAACGAACAAGCGCTCGCGGCCTACATTGCCGACAAGTACCAGCCAGCACGCGAGCGCGGACGCGGTTCGGATGATGTCCTGATCGCCGATGTGATCAATGTCTACCTGACCGAGGTTGCGCCGAAGCATGCCGCGCCAGAAGAGACTGCGGCTCGGCTGGAGAAGATCCTCGATTTCTTCGGCGAAAAGACGCTCGCCGGCATCGACCGCAAGCTCTGCCGCGACTACGTCGCGTCCAGACCAACAGAAGCCGCTGCGCGCCGCCAACTCGAGGATTTTCGCGCGGCCATAAGATACTACCGGCAGGAAGGTTATACGACTGCCGCACCAACGATTCCCCTGCCTGAGAAGCCTGTGGGGCGCGAACGCTGGCTGACGCGCAGTGAAGCGGCTGCCCTTATCTGGGCCGCGTGGAGCATGAAGCAGACATGGAAAGGCCAGGAGAGTGGCCGGCGCACCGGACGCCATCTTGCCCGCTTCATGCTGGTCGCGCTCTACACGGGGACGCGCTCGGCCGCGGTCTGCGGTGCCGCCATTCGACCGACCGAAGGGCGTGGTTATATGGATCTCGACCGTGGCCTTTTTTATCGCCGTGCTGACGGCGCCAAAAGGACCAAAAAGCGCCAGCCGCCCGTGCGCCTGCCGGACCGCCTGCTCACGCATTTGCGTCGCTGGGCCCGCACCGATCTCGATATCAAGACCAAAGGGCGAGGCAGGAGCGCGAACATCGGCCGCAAGGTATCGCAGGATTTTGTCGTCGAGTGGAACGGAAGGCCGGTCGGATCGATTAAGAAGGGCTTCAGAACGGCGCGCCAAACCGCTGGCCTCGGCGCCGATGTCACTCCGCACACTTTCCGCCACACCGCTGCGACCTGGCTGATGCAGGCTGGTGCCGATGTGTGGCAGGCGGCGGGCTTTCTGGGCATGACCGTGGATGTTTTGATTGACACTTATGGTCACCATCATCCCGATTTCCAGGCAGACGCGGCCGAGAAGATTGCGAGGAAATACGTTGCGACCATGGGGCCGAAAACCGTCTTCAGGATGGGCGACAACAAAGCGCCAAACCCGCGCCATCACCCTACAGTTTCCCCACAGAACAGCCGGAAAGAAACTGGAACATTGGCAAGCGAGCGTGACGGAAGAGTCCGGGAATCTGCAACTTTGCTGGCAGTCCCCATCGTTCGGGACGATGGGGTCGTAGGTTCAAATCCTGCCACTCCGACGAAATCTTCATTTCCATCACCGTGGCGCTGAGTGCGGCAGCGGCAATATGGCAATCCAATCGTCGCAATTGGTAAGACGCAGCGAAATCCACCCGGCGCAGATCGCGTCGGTTTGAGCCACGGTACCTGCAGCACTGCTAGTTGCCCCTACACTTCGCCCAGTGTGCTTCCTGTTGCTGTTTATCTACACGAACGAAATGAGAAATTGATGACGATCGCCTCAGGCCGAGACAAGCCAGGCACAGGAAACCCACGGGCGCCTGCGAGCAGTTGCGTGGGATTCCAAAAGAACAGCCTTAGCCCGGCCAGCTCCGTGGCGCTGATCGGGCGCCGATCGGCCTGGCTATGAGCGGGTGATCGGCAACGACCGCAACGCCCATCGCCGCAAGTGTTGGACTAACAGGGCAGGGTGGGGAACCGGTGACGGAAAACATCGAGACGAACAGCGAGCGCATAGCCGAGGAGCTTGTGCAGGAGGCCGCCCAGAAGGTCCCGCGCGGCGGCACAGTCTCCGTCAAGGCCGTTATAGCAGCGGTTCGCCAGGATGGGCCTCATCTCGAGATGACTGACAATGCGCTGATCGAGCTTATCGTGACAGCGGTTCCAGCGTTCGGACGCGCGGTAGCCTTCGACCTCCACGAAGAATAATGCCGCAATAAACATATCGCCTTTACGGAACCCTTCGGCAATCAAATAGTTGGGTTCCAAAGGTGACTGTTATGGCATTGCAGGATAATCACCTTGCCTTTCGACAATTGATCAGTTCGGAAGACTATCGTCGGAAGCTGCGAGAACTACTAAGATTGGATGGCGAACAAACGTCGTCACCGAGGCTCGTCGAGTTAGTGGTGGAGCTTCAGGAAGAGATTGAGCGGCGAAAGCGACTAGCCAGCGACAATCGCGAGCGGCCTAAGCGCGCCTGCTAAGGGAGGAGCCCGCCGCCGGTCGAGAGGGAGTGGCGACGGACCCCACGGCGGCTGTATTCCACGGAGGATCGACCGCCGCATTCTACAACCCACGCGGGCCTACATTGTTCCCTTATCGGCGGCCTCTTGCCGCCTTAGGGTTCTCTCTATGGAAACCATCTGGTTCGTCCCTCCGGTGTTCGTGAAGACCGAATTGGTCGGCGTCACCTATGCTTGCAACAATGTCCGAGGTGCGTCCGAGCAGCTCCTGAAGTGGCCCAATAGGGGGCCCAAGTGGCAACGTGCGTCGGCCCTCTGCCTGTCCGCTTTGGAAGGCGCGGAGTTCGACCCTCGCTGTTCGAACCGCTCGCGCGGTGATAAGCGGTTGAGCATCTGAGTCCTACTTGAAAGTACCGCAATTGGTCACCGCGTTCGCCATATCTGTAGGTCTCGCACTGGTAACGGTTCTGATGCACTATGAAGTGCTAAATGTCGCCGGAACGATGAGGCGTCGTTTTTCACTTCCGATGCGGGTTGATCTGCTGCTCTTGGTCATTGCAACAATCATTGCTCACGTGGTGGGGATCTGTCTTTTCGCGCTCGCCTACGCCTGGATGCACCACCATCCAGACCTTGGAGGTCTCGCAGGCTTGTTTTCCGGAAGCGCAGCGGATTTCTTCTATTTCTCGGTTACCTGTTACACGACGATCGGCTTTGGCGAAGTCTATGCCACTGGGCCGATGCGAATCGTTGCTGCCTTGGAGGGTCTCAACGGACTCGTCCTGATCGCTTGGTCAGCATCGTTCGCATACGCATTGACTTCGGATCTGTGGAAGCGGAAGCAAGACTGACGCGCGTTGCAGAGGTCGTGTCCTTCGTCATAGCTGTTCGCGCCGAAAGGTGCGGCGGGCTTTTCCGTTCGGGCGCCTCGACAACCGATCGATGTGCTCCCAATGTTGGGCTTGGCAGCGTACGCCATCGCTAGTTGGTATCTTAGCGCCTAGTGCGAGTCTCTTCTGCGAACCACCCGCCATTCGTCGATGTGGCGGGTGGTCGCTTATCAGCACAGGAAGGGGCTTAGCTGCGCAGATCTCAAAGTCGGTCGGCTCCTAGCCAACCATGATTCCTATCGCCAGGAACGTGGCCGATACCGCGAACACCGGAGCGAGTAACCAGCGAGCTTGGTGGACACTGTTCTCCATGATCTCCTCCTGTGAGCACATGGCGAGCAACGAGTGGCCGGCGTCGCGGTTCCCGGGCTGCACCCGGTCCTGGTCCTTTGTGAATCAGTAACCAGACGTAGGTCCCACCTTTCAGGGACCGAAGCCTAGTCGCGGAACGTATGAGACCGTCTGAGGTTTGGTGAGCCTGGCGCGAAGACGATGCCGTTCAGCGCAACGGAACCCACACAAAGGGAAGTGCTGCAATGTCCCTCTCTCAAAGGCTTTCCTCGGTTGGTCTGACCTTCCAATGCCCGGAGTGCAAGTTCACCTTCATCAAGAAAGGCAGCTGGTTACGGGGCGTTTCCCGTTACAGGTGCGACGGATGCGGACGCGAGACTCGGATTACTTATCCCGACAAGATTGCGATCTTCCATAAGCACGCGCACTTGGCCACGCGCCCGCCGGAGGCTGCGAAATCACGTTCCGTTCACTCTGGCCAATATAAGCCCGCTGCCTAGAATCGAATAAGTGCGTAAAATTGTAAGTATCGGCACCGGCCGGCTAGAGTTCATTTCGCCGATGGAGCCCAAGCTGGTCGCCAAGCCGCCAGAAGGCGGGGACTGGATTCACGAGATCAAGCTCGACGGCTATCGCGTCCAGATCATCATCAACAGCCCAGCGGATATCCGCGTCTTCACCAAAACCGGTGCGGACTGGACAAGCAAATTTACCGGGCTGGTCGAAGCTGCGAGAGAGCTTGATGTCGAGAATGCGATCATCGACGGCGAAGCTGTCGTTCCCAATGAAGCCGGTCTGCCCGATTTCGCTGCGCTCCAGAAAGCCGTCCACAACGATCCCTACGCGATGATGATGGGCGCGTTCGATATTCTGCATCTGGAGAATTCGAACTGATGGGAGTTGAGCGTGAGCCAGGGAAGGCGGCGTTCGCTTTGCTGGCTGAGCCGGGCACCGGAAAGTATATTGGCACCGCCTTCATCACCTTGGGCCGCGACAAAAAGGAGCGTCTGTTGAAGCGAGTTCGAGAGCACGCCGGTCCGCCGCCAGAGGCCATGAAGAAACGGCCGGCGACACAATGGGTCAACCCTGGTGTCAAGCTGCGCGTCAAGCATCTTCGCGGCGATCACAGCCACATACGCCATGCCTCGCTGCTGGGTTTTGGTGACGAGGATCAGGACCACTGAAGGGCGGCCGCTGGTTAAGATCGGCTTGAGAGCGTATGATGTGAAATCGCCAGCCACGCATCAATGGGCGCTGACGCTTGGGAGCTATCGCACTCCTGCCCCAACGCTAGGCATTTGTGTTATGGCTGAAGAAGCAGGACGGGCCCGTCTGTCGGACGACTTTGTCGTGCGCTTGCGCGGGAGTCCGGTGCCACTGAGCAGCAAATTCGCGACATCGCATCCCTGATCGGGAACGATCGTTCCTCGATCCTGAGAGAAGCGCGCCTGCTGACTCGTGGTCAGGGCTGAGGCGTTAAGGCGCTAAGCCTCTCGACTGTCCTATTGATCACTTCGGTGGGTGGCAACAAAACCATCCGGCCCGCGTTTTTGCGGGTCAGGAGGTTGGAGATGGCCGACGACAGAGAGAAAATGTTTGAGCGGATCAGAGCCAAAGCGAAGGGCGGGCCGACGCTCACCGACACGGTGAAGGCCATTCGCAAACGGCCTCTGACGAATAACGAGGCGACTGGCTTCAAGGGGAAACGCCACGACGGCCAGGTGAAGGACGAACGCGAGCATTTCCAGATATGCCCCGTCTGCGGGCAGGAAATGGACATGCGCGACCTTGGCGAGGCGCTTCACCACGCGACGCCAGGCCACAAGCGTTTGAAGTATCCCGACTAGATCGGCGAGCCGAAGCTGCGGACGCGTCGTTTCGGGATTTCTGGGATGGGGACTAATCGGTGCGTAGCTCAGCACGAAAATCTAGTGATGTCCTAAGTCGGCGACCTGCAATCGCCTTGGCGCTGGCCGTGCCGGAAGCTGCGCGTGCCACAAACCGCCACGATGGCAGCGGCAGCGGCGAGCCAGATCGCGAGCGTAATCCATTGCTGTTGGATCTTGTCGGGTCCGTCGTAGACACGAGCAAGGAAACGCGCGCCATTCTGATGCGAGACGTGCATTAGAATGGCCAGCAGAACGCTGCCTCCGGTGTTCTGCCAAAGCCAGGTGAAAACGAACGCAGCGATTACAACGAGCAAGGCCGCGAAGACGCTGTATTCGCCGAGCACCGCGAGCGGCAGATGCCAGAGCGACCAGATGATGCCGACGATGAGGCTTGCGCTAACTGCGGCATGCCGCTGCAACAGTTCCGGCAAGGCGAACCCGCGCCAGCCAGGTTCCTCCCCCAAGGGTCCGCTGAAGATGGCCAGGACGGCAACCGTGACGGCGATCTGCCCAGCGGGCGGGACCACCGCCCAGTTGGCGGGTCCGGAGCCGAGTGCCGGGTTGAGCCAGTTCGCCACGAGTTGGACGGCGATCGGGAACCCGATGGCGACCAGATACCAGATCGGGGCAACGCGCCAGTGGACTATTGACCGCAGCAGCGCCCGCACACGCGGCCAGCCTCCGACAATTGCGCCGACGATTATCGCCGCTACGAACGGCCCGAAGGTGAACAGTGCGGCCGTTTCCCCACCGGCGAGATAGAAATGGATGAACGCGATCCACGTAATCGCGAGAGCGAGCGCGAAGAAGCTCGCCACCGGATTTCGGACTATAAGCTTTGTCACCATCGCCTTTGCGCTCTCTCAGACGGCAGAGCTAATCACGGAATGATGTCGCGGTCGACGGTGAGGCGGTAGTTCGGCGCCGCGCTGCTGCTGCGGTCGGTTCCATAAACTGCACACGGTCAAAGAGTTTTGATTCTAGAATTCCCGGCCAGCGCGCATCATGGCGCGGGCGATCGCGAGCTGAGCCTCGACCTTGGCGTTTTCCTTTTGCGTCATGTTGTCGGCAGCGATCAACCGCTTCAAAGACCGCATGATCTCCCCGCGCGTCCAGCCTGCCTCCAGCATGCAATCGACGATCGCCTGGAAGCCTGGCTCCATGGCCTCCTGGCAATCAATCTCGCGGTCGGGGTATTCGCCCTGTCGTCTTGGCGGTCTGATCATGCAGGTCTTCCTCATAGAAATCGCTCGCCGTCTTCGCGGTGCTCGAAACAGAACCAGTGCGATGGCTGCCGCGGCTTGGCGGAACCCCATCCGGCATTCTTGCCGCAGCCGGGATGCTCGCACTTATGGTGCTGAATGCCGGGACGGGTGACGGGCTTCATGTAGGAAGGCGGATAATCTCGTCGCTCATCGGCATGTTCTCACTTCATTATTGGTGGAAAAGATTCCACAGCCGGTCTTGACGATCAAGGAAAATGTTCCTTTTCTGTTCTCATGGCGCACGATCCTATCGACACGCTGGGGAAGGCGACCCGGCACAACATGCTCGTCAAGGCAGAATGCAGCTGCGGCAACGTTCGCTACTGCCGCTCCGCCGATCT
>NZ_JBVVQU010000033.1:0-73230 GCF_055811555.1 Mesorhizobium sp. WSM4813 | reverse complement strand
CAGCGGCCCACCGGACAGAAACAGAAGCGGACATGTGACGTGCTACCAAAACCGGACAACTTGAAAAGCTACCGACAGACTGCGCTGATGCGGCGCTGCCCAACGGCCGCCCCAATCGCGTGAAAGGCTTGCAAGGTCGCGCGTTGCGGAGGGTCGCAACGCTGATCGCGCACGCTACGGGGAAGGATCGTGCCGCCTTCGAGCGTCCGGTCCTGTTTTGGGAGAGGACCATGAAAACTGTTCTGCTTGCCGCCTGCCTGACGCTGGTGGCGGCCGAGGCGCAGGCGATCTCGCGCTATGACCCGAGCCGCATGGCCTGCGGCACGGTGCGGGCGACGATCGCGCGAGAGGGCGCGGTCATCCTGCGTTACCAGTCGACGCGCACGCCAGGGCTGCCGCTCTACGACCGCTATGTGCGGAGCCAGCGCTTCTGCAACATGGGCGAGGTCAGGGCACGGGCTTCAGTGCCGAGCGCCGATACCAGGTCCTGCGTCGTCTACAAATGCAAGCGGGTGGACACAGACCGGCGTTTCCGCCGGCGCATCTTTCCGGACTAGCTAGGTCCGGCCTCAGAAGCCGAATGAGACCTGCGCCGGAGGCGGCGGGCCGACGCGCACGCCTTCCATCGCCAGCATCTTTTCCTTGGTGGTCGAGCCGCCCGGCGCGGAAAAACCGCCGATCTTGCCGCCGGCGGCAAGAATGCGGTGACAAGGGATGACCAGCGGCACCGGGTTGGCGCCGAGCGCCGCGCCCGTCTCACGCGCCAGCCCGGCATGGCCGGCGCGCTTGGCCAGTTCGCCATAGGTGGTGGTCTCGCCGAAGGCGAGCTTGCGCGCCGCGTCGTAGATGGCGAGGCGGAAATCGTCGACGCCGCTGAGATCGACCGGCACACCGGAGAAATCGACGTCTTCGCCGGTTGCATAGGCCTTTATCGAGGCGATCAACTCGGAAACCCATTGCGGTTGGGCGCTCGAAGCGGCGATGCCGGCATGATGCAACAGCCGGCGTTCCACCGCGTCGCGGTTGCGCTGGGGCAGGCAGAGCCGGGTCAATCCGGCCTCGTTCCAGGCGATGCCCATGAAGCCGATCACGGTTTCGAAGACCGCGTGGCCGGCGGCGGCTTGAGAGGTGCTTTCCATGATGCGCTCCTTTCCGAAGAAACGGATGGGAATCCAGTACATATCGAGAACAAGATATCGCATTTTCAGGGATTTGTTGCCACCCGAAAACCATTCGAGTCCCAACTGGCTGCGGATTGCCCGGGCAAAGGTGCTGGTGTAAGGACTTTCTTAACAGACGAACCGGACCCGAGCGCGGCTTGCCAGCAAAAATCATCTTTCCCGCGATCGGCGTAATGCTCGCTGCGGCCGGTCTCGCCGGCTGCACTTCGACCTCGCAGACCAAGGCCGTGCCTTCCCTGACTGAAACCGCCGCCGCGGGCGCTGATGCCGGCTTTACGTTGGCGCTGCCCGACACGGTTTCGGTGCTGCCGGAATCATCCGGCATCGCGCCTGTCCAGACAACGGCGCTGACTGTGGGCCCCGCTGCGACGCCTGCCCAGCCAGCGGCCTTTGTCGGCCCGACCCCGCTGGCCGCAACTGCAGCCATGACGGCCGATGCCACGCCAGCCAGCGCAGCACCTGTCTATGCGACGGCCGCTGTCGCCATGCCGGCCACTGGCGAGCCGGGCAAGACGATGCCCGGCGTTCAGCAGGCCGCCTATGTCGTGCCTGAGAATCCGTCCGCCCTGCTTTCGACCAGCCCTGCCAAGGAGTATTCGGCGGGACCGCGCGGCGAGATCGAGCGGCTGATCGAGAAATATGCCGTCCTCTATGAGGTGCCCGTCGATCTGGTGCGCCGTGTCGTCAAGCGCGAGAGCACCTTCAATCCCAAGGCCTACAATCGCGGCCATTGGGGGCTGATGCAGATCAAGCATGCGACGGCGCGCGGAATGGGCTATGACGGGCCGGCGAGCGGGTTGTTCGACGCCGAGACCAATCTGAAATATGCGGTGAAATATCTGCGCGGCGCCTGGCTGGTGGCCGGCGGCAACGCCAAGCGCGCCGACCGGCTCTACCAGAGCGGCTATTATTACGACGCCAAGCGCAAGGGCATGCTGGGAGAAACCGGCCTTGGCCGCGACCGCGGTCGGCGTCGCCTGCAGCCCGATGCCTAACAGCTCGTCGTGTGTGAACGGATACATGCGACACGCTTTTAGTTCTTGTTTTTATGCATGTCGTTATCGCAAAACCGCTGCGCACTTTTGCGCGACAGGCACTGAACACCATGCCTGAGCCGCGCCCGCCGGCACCAAACGACATCAGGCTGCGCAAGATCCTCGACGACACGCTTGCTCCGCCGCGCTGGCGGGAAGGTTTTGTCATGCGCGGCTTCGAGGCCACCGACGCGCTCGCTTTGTATGCGCTGCTGACCACCGTGTTCGACGACGGCGCCGATGGGCCGTTCGACGAATGGTGGCCGCGGATTTCGAGCGACGCGGAATTCGACCCTGCCTTGTGTTTCCTGGTTATCGACAGCAAGGGTCGGCTGGCGGGCGCGGCGCTGTGCTGGACGAGAGCGTTCGTCAAAGACCTTGCCGTCCAACCCGAGGCGCGCGGCCGAGGCATCGCCGAAGCGCTGATGTGGCACGCCTTCGCCGCCTTTCGCGCACGCGGCGCTGAACATGTCGATCTCAAAACCAACACGGTAGAGAACGCCGCCGCCGTCAGGCTCTATGGGCGGCTGGGGATGTTCGAAGTCGACTGGGAAGGCTAGCCCGGCTCTGGTCGGCTGCCCTTACGCGACGGAAAGTGCATCGTTTGTGAACTGCTTCACATAGGTGGCCAGCCGCACCCGACGGCGGATCCCGAGGCGGGTTCGGGATCCGCCTCCTCCTACGCTACCAACCACCCCGCGAATCTTCCCGTTCCAAGCCAACCTGCTTGGTTATCGCTCAGTCAAGCGCGTTGCCGATCTTCTGCTTGAGCTCGAGCGCCCAGGAGCGGCCTTCGTCGCCGCCCCATAAAAGCCAGGCGATGTAACCGGCCGACGGGTTTTCTTCACTGCCGAAGTTGCGGCCCTTCTTGTCGACTTCATGGCGGGCGAAATAGCTGACCATGCGCTGGATGGTGGAGGGCGAAAGTTTATCGCGGTTCTTGAGCTCGGTCGCCCGCGCAACCCCGACCTCGGTGCCGCCGCGGCCAAATATGCCGCGCAGCCTGAGGCCCATGGCGGCATTGTCGGCGACGATCTGCGGACAGCGCAGGTCGATTTCGTCATTGTCGGCTTCACGCATGGTTCTTCCCCGATATGGACCTATAGTCCTGAACGAAAAATGCGGTGAGATGCATCCCGCCCGCAACGCTATTGCTTCGCAGTCGTCGGAGCCGGCCTGAAAGGAACTGTCCACCAAGGCGACAAGCTGCATCTTGCCTGTATTCGTCTCACGGTTAAGCTTTGTTACAGCGGGGGCTCTCGAAAACCGGAGAAACACGATGCGGCTTTCAAAAACCGGTCTCGCCACCTTGATCCTCGCCGTTCCGCTGCTTGCCAACGCGGCGCACGCCGAGGATTGCGCCAACGCACAGGACCAGGCGGCCATGAACGAATGCGCCGGCAAGTCGTTCACCGAAGCCGACAAGAAGCTCAACGACGCCTATAGGCAGATCGAGGGGCGGCTGAAAGACGATGCTGCGTCGAAGAAGCTTTTGATCGACGCGCAACGCGCCTGGGTCGCGTTCCGCGACGCCGAATGCAATTTCCAGGGCGGCCCGCCCGATATGGCAGGCAGCATGTATCCGATGGTTATCGCCGGCTGCAAGGAGAGCCTCACCGACAACAGGCTGAAGGATTTTCAGGGCTATCTCACCTGCCAGGAGGGCGATGCAAGCTGCCCGGTACCAACAGCGCCATAGCTTCGGCCGACTGGCAATCGCATAGGAGGCCCCTCATCAGGCCGCTTCGCGGCCACCTTCTCCCCGCCGGCGAGAGAGGCTGGCATCAACGGCGGTAATCTCCTCTCCCCTCGGGGGAGAGGTCGGATTGCCCCGAATTGCCCTTCGCAATTCGGTTGGCAATCCGGGTGAGGGGGCTTCTGCCGCCCGTGTGCGCAAAAATGTCGGAACCGTCCTTCGCCATGCGTCCTTGAGAGGCAAGGCGCGTTGCCGGAACCTTGGCGCGCGTCGTCAAAATCCCAACAGATGGAGATGACGATGATCAGCTTTCCCAACGAATCCAGCGAATACCGCGCCGCCCGCGAAACGCTGCTGCAGAAGGAGATCGAGCTGCGCCGCGCCATGGAGGATGTGGCCGTCGCACGCCGCGCGCTGCCGCCGGGCGGGTTGGTGCCACAGGATTATGTGTTCGACGGGCTTGGCGACGATGGCAAGCCGGCCAAAATAAAACTGTCGGAGCTGTTTTCGCCCGGCAAGGACACGCTGATCGTCTACTCGATGATGTTTCCGCGCCATCCGCAGGAGACGCGCGATGTGGCGACAAGCGGCGGCACGGCCAAGCTCGCGCGGCCGGACCAGCCATGCCCCTCCTGCACGGCGCTGCTCGACCAGTTCGACGGCGCCATTGGCCATCTCGAGGCCGCCGGCTTCAATTTCGCCGTGGTGGGCAAGACCGCGCTCGAAAACCTGATCACGCTTGGCCGCGATCGCGGCTGGACGAACATGCGGCTGGTCTCCTCGGCCGGCAACAGCTTCAAGCGCGACTATCACGCCGAGGCCGACGACGGCGCACAACTTCCGATGCTGTCGGTGTTCCATCGCGACGCCGACGGCATCCGCCATTTCTGGAGCTCCGAACTTGGCTTCGCGCCCTCCGAACCCGGCCAGGATCCGCGCGCAGTCGGCACCTGCGAGCCCTTGTGGAACCTGATGGATTTCACGCCGGAGGGCCGGCCGAACTGGGACGAGCAGCTGCAGTATGACGGCGCGTGCTGCCACTGACGTTGGCAGCCAAGCACATTTTCGGCGCCGAGCGGGGTGTTGGCAGGATCGCCGACACCCCATTCCTGCCCGTCGCGCAACTTCGCCGCCTGTGTCGCGTTGACTCTCCAAGGACACACAATCCCGGAGATTTCCTGTGAAAACGCATCTCGCCATTGCCATGGTCGCTTTGCTTGCCGGCGCGCCGGCGGCCTTCGCCCAATCCGCCACGCCGGCCGACATACCGGCTGTCGGCGAAACCAAGATCGAGACCGAGACCTTCACCAGAACCGTCCCCAGCGCCAATCGGTTCGAGATTGAAAGCAGCAAACTGGCCGAACAAAAGAATGTCGCCGCCGATGTGAAGGAATTCGCCTCACTGATGATTAGGGATCACACCAAGGCTGGCGAGGATTTCAAGGCAGCTCTGGAACAGAGCCAGACCACGGCCTCGGTGACGGCGAGCGGCCCCGCTTTGTTGCCGAACGACCAGGCAATGCTCGACGAGCTCAAGGGCCTGGACGGCGAGGAATTCCAGGCGAAATACATCCTCCTGCAGACCGAGGCGCACAAGCAGGCGTTGGCGCTGTTTTCCACCTATGCGCAGTCGGGCGAAGACCCGGCGCTGAAGGAATTCGCCAAGAAGACGCTGCCGACGCTGCGGACGCACGAAAAACATGTAAAGGATCTGGTGGCCGCTCACAGCTAATGCCTGTCGCCCAAAAGCATGCCCGACTCGAGGGTGCGCAGCGGTTTTGGGATAACGACATGTATGAAACAAGCGCCTAAAGCGCGTCGCGACGCGCTTTAGGCAGGAGCCGCTGTCAGGTGTTTTTGACCTGCTCGACCGCGGTCACCAGCAGTTCGTCCATCACGCCGCGAATCTGAACATCCGACTGGGCGACGCCCGCCGCGTCGAAATCGGCGCGTATCTTGCGGAGCACATCGTCGTCCCCGGCCTCTTCGAAGTCCGCGCGCACCACCTCTTTCGCATAGGCGTCGGCGTCCTCACCTGACTTGCCGAGCTTTTCGGCCGCCCATAGACCGAGCAGCTTGTTACGGCGCGCCATGGCCCTGAACTTCGTGTCCTCGTCCATCGCAAACTTCTTTTCGAAGCCTTCCTGACGGTCTCTCATACTGCTCATGGTGTGCCTCGTTCAGATCTGAGTCTCCGACCTTCATTCGATGGAGAAGAAGAGCGGCGGGTAGGGGCCGAACATGGCGCGCATAGATGTCATAAGCAAGACCGGACCGTTCATTGCGCAGGGCAATCGCTTCAGGTTGGCGCTGCCCATACTGCCCCGCGAGCAGAACTTGGGTTCCTCGCCCCACGAATGTGGGGGAGAGGTGGCTCGGCGCAGCCGAGACGGAGAGGGGGATTGCCGTGACCGTGACCAAGTTTTCTACAACGCATTCGCCCTACGAAACCCCCTCTCCGACCGCTTCGCGGCCACCTCTCCCCCGCTCTAGCGGGGGCGAGGAACCCCAGCAGTTGAGGCGGTGCCGACATCGACAATTCGATCGCAGCGGCCGACGGCCGTCGCATCGATGTGATTTGACGTTGCCGCGCCTTGACCTACTCTCGAATGGCGGGACGAACCGAGGAGGCGAGCGATGCAGTCACCTTTCAACGGGCTTCGCAGCGTCGCGCTGACAGCGGCATTGACCCTTGCCGCCGCCACCGCAGCCTATGCCCATCACGGCTGGTCGTGGACCGAGGACGGGTTTTTCGAACTCCGGGGCACAATCAAGGCCATCTATATCGGCAATCCGCACGCCACGCTGGATGTTGACGCCGAGGGCGAGGTCTGGCGGGTGGAGATGGCGCCGCCGTCCCGCACGATGGCCGCCGGCTTCACCGAGGAGGTTGCCAAGGTCGGCGACGAGGTGACCGCGATCGGCAACCGTTCGCTCGACGAGCAGGAAAAGCGCATGAAGGCAGTGCGGATCATCGTCAACGGCAAGACGTATGATGTCTATCCCGACCGCGTGCCGCCGGCTTGAACGAGATCCTCGCCGGCATCGAGCAACTCGCCGTCGTGCGGGCACTGAAGGCCTCCTTCGTCGCCTACCCCATAGTCAATGCGCTGCACATCATGGCGATCGGCGCGCTGCTAACTAGCGTCTGGCTCATGGACCTCAGGATCCTGGGCGCCTTCCGCTCGCTGCCGCAGGCGGCGTTCGTCGCGCTGCTGCGCCGCACCGCGTTTGCCGCATTTGCCGGCGCGCTTGTCACGGGGTCGCTGCTCTTTTCAGTCAGGGCGAGCGAGTACGCGGCGATGCCGGTTTTCCTCACCAAGATGACACTCATCCTCCTCGCCGGGGTCAACTTCCTCGTCTTCATGCGCCGCGCAAAAGGCGGTGACGAGCCGGCCGGCGGGGTCGTGACCATCCTGGCTGTGCTCTCGCTGGTGCTGTGGACGTCGGTGCTGTTCGCCGGACGGTTCATCGGTTTTCTCAACTAGGCTGAGCGTCGGCAATGTTGGACGAGCTCAAGAGCCTACGGCGATCGACCGCTCTTAGGTTGCCTTCCCCTAATCAGGTGTGACTGTTGATACTAGTCAGGTGGACTGTTATTTCAAAATATAAAAATGGATAATCAATCGGACAAGCTTGGGGAGGAACAGATGGAATCTGCGCAATTAGAGTCACCAAATTTCGCGTCGTTGATCGAGAGATTTACCGCTAAGGGCTTTAGTGAAGGAAAATCATTTACGCTTTGGTTCTTGGAGAATATTTATCGACTTGATGCCGTCGATGCTGCCGACGCCGTTTGTGATGCGCAGAATGACAAAGGTGTCGATGCCATTTGGGTCGACGAGCTAAACAAAGAAATTCATATTTTTCAATCAAAGACTACACAAAACAATAACAGTAAGATTGGTGATAATGTTTTAAAAACTTTTGTTGGAACCCTTTCTCAATTCGACACGTCTCACAAGGTTTCTGAAATTCTAGATGGCAATGCCAATCAAGATTTGAAAAACTTATTACAGAGGCAATCGATCGGACCCCTTGTCGATAAAGGATATAAGATTGTTGGTATATTTGTAACAAATCAGCTGCCGAACGCTGATACCGAAGAATTTCTTTCCAAGCATGATGCATTGATACTCTATGATCGGGCTAAGATTGCTAATGATCACGTTGATCTTGAAACTGAGGGCGGCATCGATGACAAATATACGTTCTCAGTTAGCTATGCAGGCTGTTTAAACGTAAATGTTGGTAAGCAAGCTGAGGTTTTCGTTTTCCCCGTGTCCGCGACGGCGGTGACCGGTCTTAAAGGAATAGGAGATGCATCGCTATTTAAAAGGAATGTACGCTATTCTCTCGGTAACACGATGTGAAATAAGTCCATTACAGCATCAGTGCGAGACAAAGCTGAGCATTTGTTCTTTCCTTTGTATCACAATGGCATCACGATAATATGCAGGGACGCCACCCTTGACGCCGAAACGGAAGAAATTACGATATCTAATTACGTTGTAGTCAATGGAGCTCAAAGCCTTACAACTTTCTACAATAACTCTAAGTTTCTATCCGATGATCTTCGTATATTTGTTAAGGTAATTTCTTTGAATGATGAGCGTCTGTCTAGGAAGATAACGCTTAATAGCAATAACCAGAATGCGATTAAGGCGAAAGATCTGAGGTCTGATGACGACCTCATGAATCGCCTTAGCCAGGAATTCGCAAAGGGGGACTATGGTTATAATTTCGAGATAAAGCGGGGAGAGAAGTTCGGAAACGACAACCCTGTTATCTCGAACGATGAAGCAGGGAGAATGCTTCTCGCCTTTGATTTGCGGAGGCCTTTTTCGTGTCATCAAATCTACAAGGTTTTTGACGAAAACTACTCCGAGATATTCGGTAGACCCGAAGTTGATGCGCAGCGGATAGTTTTTCTCAGGGACTTGATGAACCTGATAAACGAAGAGATAAAGGGGTTGAAGAATGGCCCTATGTCGAGCTATGCGCTTACAAAGTATTTTATACTTTCTGTCGTTCGCGAAATCATTGACACGAATCAAAATGCTAAATCTGTTGCCAACTCGAAAAAACTGAGAGAAAATCCTAAGTATTCCAGTCTATTTAAGGCGCTTACAAACATAGTTCCGGAGATCATCAACGACCTCAATCATTGGTGGATGACCAGAGTCCAGACTTTGATTATAAAGCGGATTTGAAAAGCCCGGAAAAAAACAAAGGCTTGGCGACTTGAATTGTTACGAACTTACGAAAAAGACGTTAAGAGAGGTAAGGCCACGTCGCTCATGGAATACTTGGCGTGAGAGTTGCTGTCTCAGATCTATCATCTTCTGAAAATTATTCTGTATCGCGTTACGCGAGCCCTTATCCTTTCGTGACAGAAAGGGCGTTGGAATCACAGCGCCGGCGGGACAGCACCCCCCTCTGGCCTGCCGGCCATCTCCCCCACAAGGAGGGAGATTGGCTAATCGCCTAGGCAAAATATTCCTGCAGCGGCCGCACTTCTAGGCTCCCGGCCCTCAACGCCGCAATCGCCTCAGCTACCGCAGCCGCCCCCGACAACGTCGTGTAATATGGCACCTTCTGCATCAGCGTCGCCCTGCGCAGCGATTTTGAGTCCGACACCGCCTTCTGGCCGTCCGTGGTGTTGAAGACGATCTGCACCTGGCGGTTGCGGATGGCGTCCTCGATATGCGGGCGTCCTTCCAACACCTTGTTTATTTTCTCGGCCGCGACGCCGTTTTCGGCGAGGAAGCGGGCAGTGCCTGAGGTGGCCATCACCTTGAAACCCTGGCCGGCAAGGCGCTTGACCGCCGGCAATATGCCCTTCTTGTCCTCGTCGCGCACCGAGACGAACAGCGTGCCCGCGCGGGGGAGATCAACACCCGCCCCCAACTGGCTCTTGGCGAAGGCCAGCGCGAAGTCGCGGTCGAGGCCCATGACCTCGCCGGTCGAGCGCATTTCCGGGCCGAGCAGGATGTCGACGCCGGGGAAGCGGGCGAACGGGAACACCGCTTCCTTGACCGCGATGTGGCCGGGGTTGCGTGGGTCGGGCATGGCGCCGTAATGGGCGAAGGCGTCTTCCAGGCTCTCGCCGGCCATGATGCGGGCGGCGATCTTTGCAATGGGCCGGCCGATGGTCTTGGCGACGAAGGGCACGGTGCGCGACGCGCGCGGATTGACCTCGAGCACATAGACGGTGCCGTCCTTGATCGCATATTGCACGTTCATCAGCCCGCCGACATTGAGCGCGCGGGCAAGTGCGGCCGTCTGGCGCTCCAGCTCGTTGACGAGTTCCGAGGTCAGCGAGTGCACCGGCAGCGAGCAGGCCGAGTCGCCCGAATGGATGCCGGCCTCCTCGATGTGCTCCAGGATGCCGGAGACGAAAGTCGACTTGCCGTCGCACAGGCAATCGACGTCGACCTCGATGGCGCCTGATAGATAGGTGTCGAACAGCAGCGGGTTCTTGCCGAGCAGCGTGTTGATCTGGCCGGTTTTGTCGTTGGGGTATTTCTGCTTGATGTCCTCCGGCACCAGGCCGGGCACGGTGTCGAGCAGGTAGGATTGCAGCATGCTTTCGTCGTGGATGATCTGCATGGCGCGGCCGCCGAGCACATAGGACGGGCGCACCACCAGCGGGAAGCCGAGCTCGCCGGCGACGAGGCGGGCCTGCTCGACCGAATAGGCGATGCCGTTCTTCGGCTGGCTGAGGCCAAGCTTGTGCAGCAGCTTCTGGAAGCGGTCGCGGTCTTCGGCCAGATCGATCATATCGGGCGAGGTGCCGAGGATCGGGATGCCGGCCTTCTCCAGTGCATCGGCGAGCTTCAGTGGCGTCTGGCCGCCGAACTGGACGATGACGCCGACCAGCTCGCCCGACGCCTGTTCGGCGCGCAGGATCTCCAGTACGTCCTCCGGCGTCAGCGGCTCGAAATAGAGCCGGTCCGACGTGTCGTAGTCGGTCGACACGGTCTCCGGGTTGCAATTGACCATGATTGCCTCGAAGCCGGCGTCGCGCAACGCGAAGGCCGCGTGGCAGCAGCAATAGTCGAACTCGATGCCCTGGCCGATGCGGTTCGGCCCGCCGCCGAGGATGACGACTTTTTTCCGCGATGACACCTGCGCCTCGTTGGCGAGCGCGCCGGCAAACGGCACCTCATAAGTCGAGTACATGTAGGCAGTGGGCGAGGCGAACTCGGCGGCGCAGGTGTCGATGCGCTTATAAACCGGATGAACGTGGAGCTTGTCGCGGATCTTCTGGATCTCTTCGACGTCTTTCCTGACCAGGGACGCGAGGCGGGCATCGGAAAAGCCCATCGCCTTCAGCATGCGCAGATTGGCGGCGTCCTCGGGAATGCCGTGCTCGCGGATGCGGTCTTCCATGGCCAGGATGCCGGCGATCTGCTCGAGGAACCACGGGTCGATCTTGCACATGGCGTGCACGTCTTCGAGCGAGGTGCCCATACGGATCGCCTGCGCCACCATGCGCAGCCGGTCGGGTGTCGGGGTGCCGAGGGCGGCGCGGATGGCGTTGCGGTCGTCGGCATGGCTGGCCGGCGCGCTTCCGTGGCCGATGCCGGGGATCTCGATCTCGTCCAGGCCCGTCAGGCCGGTTTCAAGCCCACGCAAAGCTTTCTGCAGCGATTCCTGAAAAGTGCGGCCGATGGCCATCACCTCGCCGACCGACTTCATCGCGGTGGTCAGCACCGGCTCGGCGCCGGGGAATTTCTCGAAGGCAAAGCGCGGGATTTTTGTGACGACATAGTCGATGCTCGGCTCGAACGAGGCCGGGGTCGCGCCGCCGGTGATGTCGTTCTCCAGCTCGTCCAGCGTATAGCCGACGGCGAGCTTTGCGGCGATCTTGGCGATCGGGAAGCCGGTCGCCTTGGAGGCGAGAGCCGACGAGCGCGAGACGCGCGGGTTCATCTCGATGACCACCAGGCGCCCATCGGCCGGGTTAACGGCGAACTGCACGTTGGAGCCGCCGGTCTCGACGCCGATCTCGCGCAGCACCGCGATCGAGGCGTTACGCATCATCTGGTATTCTTTGTCGGTCAGCGTCAGGGCAGGGGCGACGGTGATCGAATCGCCGGTATGCACGCCCATCGGGTCGATGTTCTCGATCGAGCAGACGATGATGCAGTTGTCGGCTTTGTCGCGGACAACCTCCATCTCGTACTCCTTCCAGCCGAGCACGCTTTCCTCGATCAGCACTTCGGTGGTCGGCGAGGCGTCGAGGCCGGACTGGACGATCTCGTAGAATTCGGCGCGGTTGTAGGCGATGCCGCCGCCGGTGCCGCCCATGGTGAAGGACGGGCGGATGATGGCGGGAAGGCCGACATGGTCGAGCGCCTGCGCGGCGATCGCCATGCCATGGCTGATATAGCGCTGCTTGCGGTCGCCCTCGCCGAGGTTCCAGCGCGTTTCCAGCGCGTCGAGCGCGGCGTCGAGGTTTTCGGGCTTCTCGGCCTTCAGCGCGGCGCGTTCGGCCTCGTGCGTCTTGCGGTCGGCGTTCTTGACGTCAGTGGCGTTGGCCAGCATCGACTTCGGCGTTTCCAGGCCGATCTTGTTCATCGCCTCGCGAAACAGCGCCCGGTCCTCGGCCTTGTCTATTGCCGTGGCGTCGGCGCCGATCATCTCGACATTGTAACGTTCGAGCACGCCCATGCGGCGCAGCGACAGAGCGGTGTTGAGCGCGGTCTGGCCGCCCATGGTCGGCAGCAGCGCGTCCGGCCGCTCCTTGGCGATGATCTTGGCCACCACTTCCGGCGTGATCGGCTCGATATAAGTGGCGTCGGCCAGCTCCGGGTCGGTCATGATGGTGGCCGGGTTGGAATTGACCAGGATGACGCGAAAACCCTCTTCCTTCAGCGCTTTGCAGGCCTGGGTGCCGGAATAGTCGAACTCGCAGGCCTGACCGATGACGATGGGGCCGGCCCCGATGATCAGGATCGACTTGATGTCGGTGCGTCTTGGCATATCGAGTGTCCGTTCGGCAGGCGGCTTGCACGAAAAACCGGACGGGAAGACCCGGCCGGTTGTGCTCGCGATTCTGGTATCAGGCTAGGAGGGCCTTATAGGGAAGAGTTTTGCCGGATGTAACCCCCTAAAATGCGAGTAGGGCAGTAGGGCAGTAGGGCAGTAGGGCAGTAGGGCAGTAGGGCAGTAGGGCAGTAGGGCAGTAGGGCAGAGGTTCGAGCGCCCTTTAAACATATTGCCCTACTGCCCTACTCCCCTACTCCAGCCAACTGATCCGTGATCTCGAAGCGTTCGGAAACGCCGACACGGATGATGTTCAGGCTGCCCTCGCGGGTGTAGCGGAATTCGCCTGATGAATTCGAGCCGGCGGGCCGACCGGCCTGGAAGCTGATGACGCGCGTGCCGCCATCGGGCCAGGTCACGGTCACCTCGGCTTTGTCGCCCCTGTGGACGACGCCCGCCTTGCAACTGGTCATCGGCTGGCCGACATAGCGCGCGCAAGGAATCTCGTTGCGGGCACCCAGGGCCGGCGCGGGCCTCCCCGGCGGCTGCAACCGCGCAACGGTCTGTGCGTTGGCCGGAGGCACTGTATTGATGGCGCGATTCCGGATGGGCTCCTCCGCCGCTGCGGGCGCCTGCGTCTCGCCGGTCGAAGGATTTCCGCTGGCAGCGAGCGCCAGGCGGTAAGCGTCCTCGATGGCGGCCCTGCCGATTGCCTCAGCGGCTGTCATCGTGGTTTCGGGCACGCTCAGGCGCGCTGTCAGGTCGGGCAGCGGCTGATCTGCGGTTGCCGGGTTCGAGGCCTCGGCTGCAGGGGCCGTGCCTTCGCCGGTCGGATCAGTATCCGCATCCGAAACGGTCGCCGGATTCTCGGGGTTCAGGTAGCGCGCGGGAGCCCATCCCGTCAGTTGCGGGTTGTCAATTTCTGCGACCTTGCACCAGCGGTAGCCATTGACGTCGTTGCAGCCGAGATTGTTCACGCTCGTACCATTCGGCAGCCGAGCCTTGATCTTGCCCATCGCCGATGCCGTGGCGCGGATGTTCAGGAGATCGCCTGGAGCGAGGTCGGTTACGATGGAAACGACCGACGCCTCCTCGGCCCTGGCCGGCAGCAGCGCCGTCAGCAGGAGAGGGGTGGCAGAGAGCGCGTACAGCGTCGTTCGGAGCGTAACTGTGCGCCTCATCATTTTGGCCGTGGACGATAGATGCATTACCGAAGGCGCGGCCAGGCACGGAAACGCCACCGCATTCCAGGTTGATTTTATAAGCGACGACATGGCGCTATGTAAGCCGGAAAATGCGGCTGAGGAATGAACGTGCTGAGTGTGAGGGATGGCAAGCTCAGCGTGCGGCATGAACGCGTTGCGTTCAGCCGGACATGAACGCGTTCCGCGTTCAGCCTGACATGAATCCGGTGCGTAGTGCGTGGGCCCATTCCGGCCGCCCCGCCTGTTCGGCCTGCCGTGCCGACGCCTCGTAATCATAGTCGACGGCGATGGCCTCGAAGCGATCGGGATGGCCCGGCTCACCCAGTTCGACGATGCCGTAGCGTGCGTGCGGAGAGCCTTGCTCGGAAACATGCGCCGGCGGTGTCGAATCGTCATAGGCGGGGCAGCCGATACTGCCCGGATTGAAGACGACCGGGCCGCCGGGGATACGGATCAGTTCGCTGCGGTGGCTGTGGCCGCACAGTACGATGCGGCAAGCCGGGTCGAGCGCGGCCAGCCGTCGCTTAATGGCGGCCAGCGGCGCGCGCACCAGCCGGCCATCGGCCATCGTATCGGTCAGGTATTTTTCGTCGTGGTCCGGCCTGGCATGGAAGGCGGTCACGTCAGGCGCGATCTCCAGCGTGAGGGGCAAGGCAAACAGCGCGTCGCGCTGTGCCGACGTCAGCCGTTCCTGAGCGTAGCGGTCGGACGGCCACATGGCTTCATCGGCGGTGTCGCGGGCGACGCGGCGGTCGTGATTGCCGCGCACCGTCGGCAGGGCGAGCGCTTCAAGCCGCTCCATGGTTTCGCGCGGCCAGAGCGGGCCGGAGACGCAGTCCCCGAGATTGACGATGAGGTCCGCATTGCCGCGCTGCCTGAGATCGTCGAGCACGGCATCCAGGGCGACGATGTTGCCGTGAATATCGGCGAGGACGGCAATGCGCATGGGAAGCTCCGTAGGCAGGGCAGCTTTTCCTCGCCCTCGCGAAGCGGGGGAGGTGGCCGCGAAGCGGCCGGAGAGGGGGGTCTTCGCAAGCGTCGCGTCGAGATAAATGAAGCTTCTTTGAACGATCGGAGAGCGTCAAGGCCCCTCTCCGTCTCGGCTCCGCCGAGACACCTCTCCCCACTTTGTGGGGCGAGGAACCCAGGTTCTGAGAAATCCGCTCCTTTAATCGGCGGTTCCGGCGTCGTGTTTAGGCGCGAATGTCGATCTCGGAGGCGCCCACCGCGGGCAGTGCGGTGTCATCGACCGCAGCGGCAATGACGCTATCGAGCAGGCCCGGAAAGCGGCGGTCGAGATCGTCGCGGCGCAGCGTGATCAGCCGGCTGGTGCCGACCACCTCGGTGCGGGTGACGCCGGCCTCGCGCAGCTTGGCCAAATGATAGCTGAGATTGGTCTTCGAGCCGAGATCGAGGAATTGGCTGCAATTCAGCGGCACACCTTCCTTGCTGGCGAGATAACGCACGATGGCCAGCCGCGTCGGGTCGCCGAGCACGGCAAGCACGTTCGACAGGCTGATCTGGTCGGCAGTGGGGTGGGGCAGTGTCATGCCGGAGAACTAAGCGCAATCAGGGCCGATTTCAACGCATCTCTCCTGGCGGATGCACGCAGTTTCTACCTCCCGCCACCTTGTCCTGACATAGAGCTGTCAGGAGGGTTCCGCTATTCTCGGGTGGCTTCATTGACACCATGCCCCATTATGTACAATTGTTCAATAACTTTTGAACTAAGGATTTGTTGCCATGGACAAGCGCCTCATCTGGCTTGCGCTCGGGTCTTTCACGATCGCGACCGAAGGCTTCGTCATTTCAAGCCTGCTGCCCGACATCGCGGGGGATGCCGGCATCTCGGTCCCGCTTGCCGGCACGCTGATCACCGCCTTCGCGCTCGCCTATGCGCTCGGCACCCCGATCCTGGCGACGCTCACCGGCGAATGGGATCGTCGGCGCGTTATCCTGTGGACGCTGGTGTTTTTCGTGCTGGGCAATCTGGCGGCGGCGCTGAGTTCCTCGTTCGAATTGCTGCTGATAGCGCGCATTGTCATGGCGCTGTCGTCCGGCCTGTTCGCGGCGACGGCGCAGGGGACGGCCGTGGCGCTTGTCGATGATCATCACCGCGCCCGCGCCATTGCCGTCGTCGTCGGCGGCACCACGGTCGCGGTGGCGGTCGGCGCGCCGCTCGGCGCGCTTGTCGCGACCGTCGCCGGCTGGCGCGGCACGTTCTTTGCCATCGCCGGGCTTGGCGCACTGGCCGGCGCAATCCTGTGGTACCGGCTGCCGCGCGGCATCGTCGGCACCAAGCTGCCGCTCAGGCAGCGGCTGGCCGCCACGCTTCGCCCCGGCGTGCCGTCGATCCTGCTGACTACACTTTTGGCTCTCACTGGCGCCTTCACGGTCTTTGCGTTTGTGGCGCCGCTAGCCATCGAAGGCGGGGGTTTGAGCCCGATCGCGCTGCCCGGCATGCTGCTTGCCTTCGGCATCGGCGCCGTCATCGGCAACATCGCCGGCGGGCAGGCCGCCGACCGCTTCGGCGCGACGCGCACCGTCAGCTGGTCGCTGGCGCTGAGCGCGGTCATGCTGGTCATGCTTTCGGTCATCCCGGCATTCCTGCCGCACAGCATCGCCGGGCCGGCGCTGATGGCCATGATGGTGCCGTGGGGCATCGTCGGCTGGGCCTTCCCGCCGGCGCAGGCGAGCCGCATCATCAGGCTGGCGCCCGACGCAGCGCCCATCGTGCTGTCGCTCAACGGGTCGGCACTCTATCTCGGCGTGGCGCTGGGCGCCGTCGTCGGCGGCGCGGTGCTGCGCTATGGCGCGCCAGCTGATCTCGGCCTGGTCGCTGCAGCGTTCCCGATCCTGGGTCTTGGCGTCATGCTGGCCGGCCACCGGGCGGCCCGGGCTATTGCCATGCCGGCGGAGTAAGGTCTGTTGCAAAAACCGGTCGCCGGCCGCCTTAGGCTGATGGCGCGGCCGGCGGCACATTACGCCGCCTGAACATCGGGGCATCTAAGCTGGCTGCCACATCGGAATAATCGAGGCAGCGAGCAGCAGGCCGAGCATGGCGTTGAGCACGCGCCACTGCCGCTCGGTTCTAAGCAACCGGGCGAGCAGCGTGCCTGCCACGCACCAAGCCGACAGCGACACCGCCGCCGCCACGCCGAAGACCGCGCCGAGCAAAAGGGCAAGCTGCAGCGGTCCGTCGGCGAGCGCGGCAAAAGATGCCGCCGCCCCCAGCCCCATGGCCCAACCCTTGGGGTTCATCCATTGCAGACCGGCGCCGCCGAAAAAGCTGTTCGGCTTGGCCATGGTCACGTCCAGATTGGGTGGGCCGCTGCGGCCGATCTTGAAGGCGAGCCAGATCAGATAGAGCGATCCGGCTATTTTCATCGCCAGTTGCAAGGATGGAGCCGCCGCCAACAGGCCGGCGAGCCCGGCCGCTCCTGCCGCAGCCACCGTGGCCAGGCCGGTCGCACTTCCGGCCATCAGCGGGACAGAGCGGCGAAAGCCGAACTGCGCCCCGGACGCCGTCGACAAGGTCGTGGCCATGCCGGGCGTGGAGGTCGAGACCATCGCAAACAGTACAAGCGGGGAGATGGCCTCAAACATGTTGTTTCCTCTTCAGGGAGCCGACATGCTAGCCATCGTTAGGCATCAGTAAATGCAATGTTTGCCATGGTGTGCATTAGACAATATAATGCCAACCATGATCCGCAATCTCGACACGGCCCTGATTCGCACCTTTGTCACTGTCGCCGACAAGACCAGCATGACCGCAGCGGCAAATGCGCTGCATCTGACGCAGGGCGCCGTCAGCCAGCAGATCAGACGGCTGGAGGAGGTTCTCGGCTGCAGCCTGTTCGAGCGCGACCGGCGCGGGCTGAGACTGACCCGTTCCGGCGAACGACTGTTGGGCAAGGGCAAGCGCCTGCTCTCCCTGAATGACGAGATCTGGGCCGATATGGTTGCCAGTGCGGTTGCCGGTGAGGTGCGGCTCGGCGTACCGTATGATCTGGTTGGCACCGTGCTTGCGCCGGTGTTGAAGACCTACGCCGAAACCTATCCGCAAGTCGAGATTTCGTTGGTCTGCGCCTCGTCGCCGGAGCTTGCGGAGGCATTGGCATCTGGCACGATAGACCTTGCCGTGATCGAGGAACCGGTCGGTCCGTCCGCCGGCGAATGTCTCGCCATCGACCGGCTGGTCTGGGTCGGCGCCAGAGGCGGTGTCGCTCGCCGCAAGCGGCCTTTGCCGGTTTCGATGGTGGCCGATACCTGCGCGTTCCGCCCGGCGGTGCTAGCGGCGCTCAGCGAGCATAGGTTGGAATGGCGGACCGTGTTCGAGAACGGCAACCTCGATGCGACGACAGCGACGGTGCGCTCGGATCTGGCCGTCACCACCTGGCTTGCCTCCACCGTGCCTGCCGACCTCGATATTCTGTCTGCCGATCCGGAGCTGCCGGCCTTGCCGAATTTCTCGATCAATTTGCACCTGCCGAAGCATGGTGTCGGTCCCGCCGCGCGGGAATTTGCCGCGTGCATCCGCGATGGGCTGGTGCGGCGGCAACAGGCGGCGTGATCGGCAAATGGCAAAGGGACGGCCGGTGTCCGGCCATCCCTTGTTGTTAGCGCTGTGCGGTCGTCTACTTCCAGGTCCGGCGCCTCTCGATCTCGGCTTCGGACGGTTCTTGCTGGGCGAAGGATCCGGTCTTGATCTCACCGGCGCGTTGATAGGTGGCCATAATGACGCCGGTGGTCGATGCCTGCGAGCGGTTCAGCTTGAAAGCCGCCGGGATTGCGCCGCTGCCAAACAGCCGCTTGCCCTTGCCCAGCACCAGCGGGAAGGTCAGCAGGCTGATCTCGTCGATCAGGTCATTGGCGAGCAAGGTCTGGATGAGTTCGCTCGATCCCTGGATGAGCAGGTCCGGGCCGTCCTCCTGCTTGAGCTGGCGCAGTGCGGCCACGACGTCGTCGCCGAGCCACTGGCTGTTTTGCCACGACAGCGTATCGGGCCGGTGGGTTGCCACATATTTGGTGGCGGCGTTGAAGCTGTCGGCGATCGGACCGCTCTCCTGGTACGGCCAATGCGCGGCGAATATGTCGTAGGTCTTGCGGCCGAGGAGCAGCGCGAACGGTTTTGCGAAGGTCTCACCAATAAAGGCGCCCCCGACGTCGTCCCAGTAATGGAACGTCCAGCCACCGAATTCGAAGCCGCCGACCGGGTCTTCTTCCGGACCGCCGGGCGCCTGCATGACGCCGTCGAGGCTGACGAATGTCGCAGTGGTGATCTTCCTCATTGGATTCTCCCTTTTTCTTCATCCGTGCCGTTGCGGCCGGATTTCGGCCAAAGGACGTGCGAGCGGACGCCTGTCCGACAGGGCCGGAAAAAACTTCCAGCGCTCCAGCCGGCGACGGGGCAAGCATCGGACGCCTCGCCTCGGCGACGTCATTGCGACCGCCTGCCGCCAATACTTTGCGACGAGAACCAGACGTCGCCGATGACGGCGGTGGCGGTGGCGTCCGGTGCCTTATCGGCCGTCAGCCAGATCGAGCGGCTGCGCGCCGCCTTGTCGCGGTCGATTTTTGTCGCGGGGCCCGCGGACGGGGTGCCGATGCAAGGGATGAACCATGACCGCATGAAGGGGTCGCAGGCAAAACCCTGTTCGGTGCGACTTACCATCACCGCGAGGCCGACGCGCTCGGCCGGACGCCACGGAAAGACCATGCGGGCGCCGGGCTTCAGCGCCTTCAGCCACTCGGCCGTTGGTGCTGCAACGCCGGCATTGACATAGATGATGTCGGACGGTGGCGGGCTGCCGATGACCGCATCGCCATGGATGACGGTCACATTGCCATAGGCTTCGAGGTTCTTTCTCGCGCGGTCGGCGAGACTGGGTTCCAGTTCGAACGCGGTGACTGCGCCGCCAGGTAAAACCAGCTGTGCCAGCAGAGCTGTGTAGTAGCCGGTGCCGGCGCCGACATGGGTGACGGTCTCGCCGGGTTTTGGCGCCACCTTGCCGATCCACATGGCATGCAGGAACGGCTCGCCATTGTTGATGCCCTTGTCGGCGTCGAGCGCCACCAGCACGTTCTGATAGATGTGAACAGGATCGGCGCTCGGCGTTTCGACCTTGTCGTTGCCGGCGACGACCGTCCACGGCCCAGGTCCGAGAAAGGCTTCGCGCGGGACCGCGCCGAATACGTCTTCGAGACGCGGATCGGCCGGACCTGCATTGGCAGCCATCAGCCGCGCATAAAAGCGGCGCACATCGGCGAGATCGGTCATGGCCTCAAGATAGCGCAGACTGCCGATTTGTCGCGTCGATGCCGAGGGCAACGAGCACCATGTCAGCGCCGAGACGCTTGAAGCGTTTCGTAAGGCAATGATGGCGACACGCCAAGTCTACCGCCATTGCCGACAGTCCTGCCGGAACCGCCGCGTTGCCGCTGCGTTTGAGATCGTGCCAGCAATTGGCGTGAGACCGAGGAGGATACCATGGGCGTCGAACAGGCACCGACAGCGAAGGGCAAGCAAGCGGCCCAGGGATTGAAGCAAGCTGCGGCGAAGGACGAACGCAAGACGGAAGCGGAAACCGGCCGCCCGCTCAAGAAGGGCGCAGCCCGCTTCGACGAGCGTTCGAAAAGCTCGGACGGCAAGAGCGCCGGTACCAAGCAGAAGATCTGAGCGTAACCGCCAAGTCCAAGACCAAAAAAGCCGTCGGCAGGGCTCTCAGCCGCGGGTGTCGTGCACCGACTGACCCCAGAGCCGGCGGCCCTTCATACGAAAAATACTGTGACTTGGCGCAACCATTAAGATAATTGTTTGTTGGGTCGGATCGGGCCATGAGATCGGCCAAATACCGACACATGCATCGCGGGGAGTTGCCATGCTCTGGAAGGGTCGTCGTCAAAGTGACAATGTCGAAGACCAACGCGGCCAGGGCGGCGGGTTCAACCTGCCGCGCGGTGGCCCCGGCCGGCTCCGCATCCCGATCGGTGGCCGCTCCGGCGGCGGAATGTCGCTGTCGACCATCATCATTCTCGTGGTCCTCTATTTCGGGCTGAAGGCCTTTGGCATCGATCCGCTGCAGATCCTGGCCGGCGGCGGTGGCGGCTTAGCGCCTGGCGGCGGCGGTCAGATCACCGACAACAGCGGCGGCACCGGTGCGCCGGCCTCCGACGAGATGAAGCAGTTCGTCTCGACGGTGCTGGCCGAGACCGAGGACACCTGGACCGGCATTTTCCAGGCCGAGGGCCTGACCTATGAGGATCCGAAGCTGGTGCTGTTCAGCGGCCAGATCCGCTCGGCCTGCGGCTCCGCCTCGTCTGCGGCCGGACCGTTCTACTGTCCCGGCGACCGCAAGGTCTATCTCGACACCACCTTCTTCCAGCAGCTCGACGAGCAATTCGGCGCCTCGGGCGATTTCGCCCAGGCCTATGTGATCGCGCATGAGGTCGGTCATCATGTGCAGAACCTCACCGGCATTCTGCCGAAGTTCAACCAGATGCGACAGCAAATGGGCGAGGCCGAGGCCAACCACATGTCGGTGCAGGTCGAACTTCAGGCCGATTGCTTCGCCGGCGTCTGGGCGCATTTCACCGGGCAGAAGGGAATCCTCGAGCAGGGCGACATGGAAGAGGCGCTGAACGCCGCCCAGCAGATCGGCGACGACACGATGCAAAAGAAGATGCAGGGTTATGTCGTGCCGGAAAGCTTCAACCACGGCACCTCGCAGCAGCGGCAGACATGGCTGGCGCGCGGCTACAGGAGCGGCAAGCTGTCGGACTGCGATACGTTCAACACTCCGATCTGAGGTGTTTGGACTTTCGTTGAAATGACCATTGAAGCGCCGGCGGCTATGCAGGTTGTGGCCGCGTCCATGTCGACAGTTGATGTCGGGATAAAAATTCCTGGCGTGTTCCCTTATTGTTCTGTGCCGCTGACTCGCCTATAACGGGCTGTTCCGCCTTCGCTCCGAGGCGGCTCCAGGAGTCGATACCGCTATGATCGAAGCCAGAACCGCCAGGCGGGGCCTTGCGCTTGTTTTCACCACGCTGCTGCTCGACATCACCGGCATCGGCATCATCATGCCGGTGCTGCCGGCCTATCTGCAGGAACTGACCGGCGTTGGCGTCAGCGAAGCGGCGATCGAGGGCGGCTGGCTGTTCTTCGTCTATGCGGCCATGCAGTTCCTGTTCGCGCCGCTGGTCGGCAATCTCAGCGACCGCTTCGGGCGCCGTCCGATCCTGCTGGCCTCGGTGCTGACTTTCGCCATCGACAATCTGATCTGCGCCGTAGCCTGGTCCTATTGGGTCTTATTCATCGGCCGGGTGCTGGCCGGCATCAGCGGCGCCAGCTATTCGACCGCCTCCGCATTCATCGCCGATGTCAGCACCGACGAGAACAGGGCGAAGAATTTCGGCCTGCTCGGCATAGCCTTCGGTGTCGGTTTCATCATCGGCCCGGTGCTGGGCGGGTTGCTTGGCGAATTCGGGCCGCGCGTGCCGTTCTGGGGCGCGGCGGTGCTTGCGCTGATCAACTTCATCGTCGCCTGGTTTTTCCTGCCGGAAACGCTGGAGCAGCATCACCGGCGCCGGTTCGAATGGCGCCGCGCCAATCCTCTCGGCGCCCTGAAGCAGATGCGCAACTACAAGGGGATCGGCTGGATCGGGCTGGTGTTCTTCCTGATGACGCTCGGCCACATGATGTATCCTGCCGTGTGGTCGTTCGTCGGCAGTTACCGCTACGGCTGGAGCGAACAGCAGATCGGCTTCTCGCTCGGCGTCTTCGGCCTTGGCGGGGCTCTGGTGATGGGTTTTGTCCTGCCTCGCGTCATCCCGCGGCTCGGCGAATGGCGGACCGCTGCCATCGGACTTGCTTTTACCGCGCTCGCCGCCTTCGGCTATGCCGCGGCTTGGAAGGGCTGGATGATCTATGCGGTGATCGTGGCGACCTGCCTCGAGGCGCTGGCCGACCCGCCGCTGCGGAGCCTGGCGGCGGCCAAGGTGCCGCCCTCCGCGCAAGGCGAATTGCAAGGTGCGATGACGAGCGTGTTTTCGATCACCAGCATCATCACGCCGTTGCTTTATACGGGAATCTTCGCCTGGTTCACCGGGCCGAGCGCGCCCGTGACGTTCGGCGGCGCGCCCTTCGTGCTCGGCGGCATCTTTCTCGCTCTGTCGCTGATCGCATTCGTGCTCAGGGTCGAGAAGCCGAGCGCGGTGAGGGACGTCACGACGGCGCCGGTGCGAACCTGAAGAATCAGGCGCGCTCCGCCAGCGCCGGCTCGCCGCGCTTTTCGCGGATGAGATTGATGAAGCGGCGAAACAAATAGTGCGAATCCTGCGGGCCGGGTGAGGCTTCGGGATGATGCTGGACCGAGAAGACCGGCCTGCCGGTCAGCGTGATGCCGCAGTTCGAGCCGTCGAACAGCGAGACATGGGTCTCTTCGACGCCGCTCGGCAACGAGTCGGCATCGACGGCGAAGCCGTGGTTCATCGAGACGATCTCGACCTTGCCGGTGGTGTGATCCTTTACCGGATGGTTGGCGCCGTGATGGCCCTGATGCATTTTGGCGGTCTTGCCGCCCAGCGCCAGCGCCAGCATCTGGTGGCCGAGGCAGATGCCGAAGACCGGGATATCGGTCTTCAGCAGGTCCTGAATGACCGGAACGGCGTAGTCGCCGGTGGCTTCCGGGTCGCCGGGACCGTTGGAGAGAAAGATGCCGTCGGGCCGCATGGCGAGGATCTCCTCGGCGCCGGTGTTGGCCGGCACCACGGTGACCTTGGCGCCGAGACCGGCAAGCAGGCGCAATATGTTGCGCTTGACGCCGTAGTCGATGGCGACGACATGCATCGACGGATCGATCTGTTCGCCAAAGCCCTCGTCCCATACCCAGGGCGTCTCGCGCCAGACCGAGGACTGGCCGGAAGTGACGTCCTTGGCCAAGTCAAGTCCGATCAGCCCAGACCAGGCGGCGGCGCGGCGCTTCAGATCGTCGATGTCGAAGACGCCGTCGGGCGCGTGCGCGATGACAGCGTTAGGCATGCCCTTTTCGCGGATCAGCGCGGTGAGCGCGCGGGTGTCGATGCCCGAAAGCGCTACGATGCCACGTTTCTTCAGCCATTGGTCGAGACCAGCTGCGGCGCGGTAGCTGGATGGATTGGTGACGTCAGCCTTGAACACGGCGCCGACGGCGCCCGCCCGCGCGACTGGGTTAAGATCCTCGATGTCCTCGTCATTGGTGCCGATATTGCCGATATGCGGAAAGGTGAAGGTGACGATCTGGCCGGCATAGGACGGGTCGGTGAGGATTTCCTGATAGCCTGTCAGTGCGGTGTTGAAGCAAACCTCGGCGACGGCGGAGCCGGTGGCGCCAAGACCGCGGCCCTCGATGACGGTGCCGTCGGCCAGCACCAGCAAGGCGGTCGGCTTCTCGGTGGCCCAAGGGGGGGTCGACGCGGCGGTCATCGTTGCCATGGCGGCACTCCTAAAAGGCTGCACCCTTCAATCGGTCCGGCGAACCGATCTGCGCAGCAAACCGCGCGCAGCAGCGATTTCGCAGCCAGCGCGCGCAACAAAAATTCAGTTCATGCAAGGCCCAGTACATAGGGGAAGGCGCCAGAGCGGTCAATGACGCTACGTCCGCAGGCGCGATTTATTTCGTCGAACAATATCAGCGGTTTGCCGGGCAGCGTCGAATTGCCTTGGGCTTTCGGCACGGCTATTGTCCGTCGCATTCGAAGGAGGAAGCATCATGCGCGGCAAAATCGCCGAATCCCTGAAGAGCGCGATGAAGGCGCAGGACAAGCGCCGGCTGCCGACATTGCGGCTGATCCAGGCGGCCATTCACGATCGCGACATCGCCAATCGCGGCGCCGGCAAGGAGCCGGCCAGCGATGACGAGATCCTGCAGATCCTGGCCAAGATGGTGAAGCAGCGCGAGGAGTCGGCCAAGGCTTTCGACGACGGCAAGCGGCCGGAGCTTGCCGCGCAGGAGCGCGACGAGATGGCCATCATACGAGACTTCCTGCCGACGCAACTGGGCCAGGCAGAGACCGAAACGGCGATCCGCGCCGCCATCGCAGAGACCGGCGCCAGCGGCGTTAAGGACATGGGCAAGGTGATGGCCGTGCTCAAGGAGAAATACGCCGGCCAGATGGATTTCTCCAAGGCGAGCGGCATCGTCAAAGGACTGCTGACGTAGGGGTTTCCCGCTGCAGCGATGCTCACAAGGCCTCGAAAAAGGCGACCGCGAGCAGCCTGACCGGCTGTGGATGATCCTCAAGCGCTCTTCGGTTTCTTCTGTGAGCGGGCAGTAGCTCGCACCGACATGTTCAGTGCCACGGCGGCGCGTATGAGTGCCTTCAACGCCTCATCATCGATCTTGTCGCCCTCATGGAAATCGATGGCGCGTCTGGTGTTGCCTTCGAGGCTGGAGTTGAAGAGGCCTGCAGGGTCTTCCAACGAGGCGCCTTTGGCGAAGGTCATCTTCACGACATTCTTGTACGTCTCACCGGTGCAGACAATTCCGGCGTGCTCCCACACCGGAACCCCTCTCCACTTCCACTCCTCGACCACTTCGGGGTCGGCCTGCTTGATGAGGGTTCGGACCCGAGCGAGCACCTCGCCCCGCCAGTCGCTCAGCTCGTTGATTCTCGCATCTATCAACTGAGAGGGAGTGTCTCCTCCTGCTCCTTCCTTCGAGCCGCTCTTCTTCATGGCTGTTGTCGCTTTGGTCATGATTGGTCCCAGTGGCTTTGTGAACGTTCGGCGTCCGGCGTCTCACGACGGCATCGATGCGGCGGGCCGTTTGCCGCTCCGGCGGGCGACAAACTCTCGACGTCGAGGAGGAACCTTCGTCCCTCCAGACCCGTTTTGCAACGAGGATCATACGAAAATGGAGCTTCGATTTGGCGGCGCGTTTGTTGAACATTGTCGGCGCCGCCAGCAGCGCCGGCGCCTATTCGCCGGGGCAGGAACAAGCCCCTTCGGCCTTTCGGCGACATGGGCTCGCAGAGGCGCTCGCGAGCCGAGGCAGAACCATCAGGGATCACGGCGATGTTGCATCGTTCCGATGGCGACCGGATCCCTTGCGGCCGCAGGCCATGAACCTGGAGACCGTGTGCCAGGCCTGTGACTTGGTCGCAAGCCACGTGGCGACGGCGATCGCAGCGCAGGAAGACGTGCTTGTTTTAGGCGGTGATTGTACTGTGGAGCTGGGAACGGTCGCCGGAGCGAATGCGGCCGGCGCGCAGATCGGACGCGTCTACATAGACTTCGATGCCGATCTCAACGCACCTGATACGAGCGACGGCGCCTTGGACTGGACCGGCGTCGCTCATCTGCTCGATATTCCCGGGTGCGAGCCTTCGCTCGCTAAGCTCGGCCCAACCCGTCCGATGCTCGTGCCTCAGCAGCTTCTCTATTTCGGCGTCGAGAATATCACTTCGCCCGAAGCCGCCGCCATCAGAGATAATGCGATCAAGGTTATATCGCGTGAGGAAGCTTTGAGTGATATCGAGGCGGCGGCGGCGCGCGCGGCCGAATGGGCGGCGCGCTTTGACTGCGTGCTCATTCACTTCGATGTCGATGTGCTCTCCTTTATCGATTTTCCGATTGCTGAGAATGTGCGCCGTTGCGACGGTCTCAAACTGGAGCAGGCCGCCTTCGTGCTAAAGCAGCTGACCGGCCTGCCGCAATGGCGCGGCCTGACCATCACGGAAGTTAATCCGGCCCATGCGCCAGACGAGGCCGCCGCGTTCGCACGCTTCAATGAGGTGCTTGCAGACGCCCTTGGGTAGTTCGCGACGCATCTTACATTCGTTCGCCGGGCAATTGGCTGGCTTGCTTCACCCAAGCGGCAAACTGAGCTCGTCGAGCTGGTCCTCATAAACGTCGAGGTAGCGCACTTCCTTGTGCTTGGACTCGCCGGGAGGAAGAGGACGCAGCGACGTGCCTCGGAAGAAGGTCACTTTGACGTAGCGGGTGAAGACATGGAACGACAGGAACCAGCCCTGGCCCTTGATGCCGTAAAACGGCGAGTTCCATTTGACTGCCTTGTGCACGCCGGGGACGGTGCGCACGATGATTGCGTCGAGGCGGCGCCCGACGTCGCTTTTCCAGCCCGGCATGGCCGCGATGTAGGCCTGCACGGGAGCCCCGCCTTCAGCCTTCGCGATCTGGGGGTTGCCGCCAGCGAGGAGTGTCGGCTTCGCAGCCTTGCCGGATTGCGGCTTCGGCGTCGCCTTGCGCGGTTTGGTCGGTTTCGTAGCGCCCCGCTCGGCGGCGGCCTTCGCCGATTTCTCGGACGTGTGGTCGGCCATTGTGGTCACTCCAAGTGGTAATCGATGATACTTGATTCTAGAAGGCCGCCCGTGAAGATCAACTTCGGAATCTTGTTAATCCCCGCCACCCAATAAGCGCACAGGTGGAGGCTTCTCCTCCAAAGGGCAGGCGTCGGAGGCGACCCGGATGCCTGCCGGCGCAGCACTCTATTCGGCTGCGGCCGGCAGCGGCGGCGTCGTGTTGCGGCGCCATTCCCAGATATGCGAGGCAAGCGCGACCGCCACGGCGACCAGCATGGCTATGGCGCCAACCACCGGCAGGCTGCGATAGCCATAACCGGCATTGAGCATGGCGGCGCCGAGCGAGGCGGCCAGCGCGATGCCGACATTGAAGCCGGCCGGGATGAGCGATGAGGCGAGATTGGAGGCATCCGCCGTCCAGGTCAGGATACGGGTCTGGATCGGCGTGCCGATGGCGAAGCTGAGACCGCCCCAGATAGTGATCGCCACGACCATCGCCACCGGGTACGGACTGACGGCGTAAATGACGGCGAGTGTCACTGCCTGCATGAAAAGCATGGTGATGAGCGACGGCATCAGTTTCCAGTCGGCGAGCCGCCCGCCAAGAAAGACGCCGATCGTCGCGCCGACACCGTTGAGCAGGAGCACCCAGGGCACCAGGCCCTCGTCGAGGCCGGTGATTTCAAGCAGCGTCGGCGTGATGTAGGTGAAGAGGCCGAACTGGCCGATCATCAGCATCAGCATGAGGATCAGCGACGTCCAGACCTGCTGGCGTGCGAGCACGCGTACCTCGCTGCCAAAGCTGACGGACTGGCGCGACGAACCCGTCTTGCGCGGCAGCAGGGCGGTCATCGCTGCGATGGAGACCACGCCAAGCGCGCACATCACCCAGAACGTCGCGCGCCACCCCCAGACATTGCCGATCGCCGTGCCGGCCGGCACGCCGATGACATTGGAGACGGTGAGGCCCGACAGGATAAGCGCAACGGCCATTCCACGCTGGTCCTGGCGGACCAGGCCGACCGCGACCACCATCGCGACGCCGAAATAGGCGCCGTGTGCCACAGCCACCGCAATCCGCAGCAGCAACATGGAGGCGAAATCCGGTGCAAGTGCGCAAGCGGCCTGGCCGATGGTGAAGGCTGCGGCAAGGCCAAGCAGCAAGGCCTTGCGCGACAGCGCCTTGGTGGCGAGCGTCAACAGCGGTCCGCCGATCGCGATGCCGCCGGCGTAGCCGGAGACGAGGTAACCGGCAGTTGGGATGGAGACGCCAAGGCCATTCGCCACCTGCGGCAGCACACCGGCAATGACGAACTCGGTGGTGCCGAATGCGAACGCAGCGATGAACAGGGCGATGAGGGGAAGCATGGCGCTGGAAGGCGATCCTTGAATGAGATGGCCTCAAATCACGAACGAGAGCCGCGGGCAATCCAGAAATTGTCGACGCCACTTTAGGTTTTCTTGATCTGGCAGGTGCGGTGGTTTTTTCCTTCTGCCTTGTTGTGGGAGAAGGACAAGGCTCCGGGATCACCCGGCCTTCAACCGCGAGCCGGTGAGCAGGCCGCGTTCCTCGAGCACGGGGTAAGCCATCGAGGCGAGCAGCGAGTTGATCTGCTTCAAGTCGCGGATGGTGTCGAGATGGATGGAGCTGGTCTCGACACTCTTGGCGGTGCCGTCGCGCAGCCGCACGAAATGGCTGGCGCTGGTCTCCTTCTCGCGGTCGCGCAGCCGGTCCTTTTCCAGCACCAGCTGGCGGGCTGTCTCCGGATCGCGCGAGACCAGCACGTTGAAGGCAAGCCGTGCGTTGGCCAGCACCGAGGCGTGGAAGGCGCTAAGCTCGCGCCAGCCCTCGGGCGTGAATTCCAGCCCGCGCTCGAGCTTCTTCCTGACATGCACCAGCATGTTGCGCACGATGATGTCGCCGACCTGTTCGAGCTTAACGCAGGCGCCGATCAGCTCCTGGCAGCGCAGCGCCTCGTCTTCGCTCAACGGGTTTTTGGTGACCTTGGCCAGATAGAGCTTTATCGCTGCGTGCTTCTTGTCGACGCGGTCGTCGAGCGCGGCCAGCGCCTTGATCTTGTCGGCGTCGGCGCTCTCATAGAGCTCGATGATGCGCTTCAGCATGATCTCGACCGTCTCGCAGACCCGCACCACCTCACGGGTGGCGTTGGCCAGCGCCTGGCTCGGCACATCCAGAGCGCTGTCGTTGAGCGCGGACAGCTCGACGACGTCGAGCGCTTCGGCCGGTGCCGGTTTGGTGCCGAGCGCCACGATCTTTTCCGAAGCGCGGTAGACGAGGCCGGCCAGCGGCAGGCCGGCAACCAGGATCAGGATGTTGAACAGGATATGCGCGTTGACGATCTGGTCGGGCACGGTAGTGCCGAGAAAGGCGACCGGCGGCTTCAACCACAGGAACAGGATCAGCATGGCCAGAGAGCCCATGCCGCGCATCAGGAGATTGCCGATCGGCACGACACGCACACCCGGGTCTGCATTGCGGGTGAGCAGCGGCGCGATGATCGACGAGCCCAAATTGACTCCGAGCACCAGCACAATGCCGAGTTCGGGCGGGATGAAGCCGCGACCGGCCAGCGTCACCATCAGCAGCACCGCGGCGATCGAGGAATGAAACAGCCAGGTGACCAGCGCCGCCAGCAGATAGGCGGTGACCGGGTCGCTGGAGAAGTAATCGACGATGACCGGCATCAGCGTGCTCTGGCGTAGCGGCTCCGATGCCTGGCCGATCATCTCCAGCGACAATACCAGCAGGCCGATGCCGACCAGGATACGGCCGAACTGGCGCCAGTCGCGTCGCTCGGTGGCCATGAACATGACGGTGCCGGCGACAAGACAGATCGGCACCAGCAGCGACAGGTCGAAAGTGAGCAGCTTGACCACCAGCGCCGAGCCGATCTCGGCGCCACGCACGGCAAGCTGGCCCGAAATGCCGCTGACGATGCCGGCGCCGGCGAAGGAGCCGACCAGCAAGGTGACGGCGGTGGAGCTTTGCAGCGCGATCGCCAGGCCGCAGCCGGCCAGAACCGCCATGAAGGGATTGCGCATGGTCGCGCGCAGCTTGTGGCGCAGCACATCGCCATAGGCGCGCTCGACGCCGGTCTTCACCAAGCGGGTGGCAAACAGCATCAGCGCCACCGCGCCGGCAAGATGCAGCAAAACGACCGAACCGCTCATGTCAGGCTCGCATTCCGACAGGCGTCAGCGATGCGAGCACCCATGACGGCGAAGAGGCAAAAGAGGGGGCGAATCAAGGACATTGCAAAGGTCGATACTACTACGATTACTTTTAGCCGGATAATAAATTTTGCCCAATTCGGCCGGCTGTTGGTGCGCGACAGGGCGTGTCGGAAATGGATGGATCGCAAAATGGTTGCATTGCCGGCCGGCTTCCGGATGACCGCGCGGTCAAGTGCCGACGACCCCTTCAGATCCGGTTTGATCGAAGTGTTGAATTAGCGTTCTAAATATATGAAATCATTACAAAAATGTAATCCGCGTGTTCAGTTTCGGTTCATTCTTCGGCCTCTACTGCTTGGGCATCGACAACCAAGGAGTACTCCCGTCATGAAACGCATCATCCTTTCCGCAGTCGCCGTCTCGATGCTGGCTGCGACGTCCCTGCAGGGCCAGGCAGCGCCGCTGAACGCGCCGAATGCACCGCCGTCGACCTACAGCCAGGTCGACTGGAAGAAGCCGGACAGGCACGTGAAGAAGCGCGTCGTGGTGAAGAAGAAAGTCGTCGTGAAGAGGAACCATTGGCGCAACGGCCAGAAATATTCGAGCTGGAAGCGCCACCAGCCGATCCGCGACTATCGCCACTATGGCCTGCGTCGTCCGGGCCGTGGCCAGGAATGGATCCGCGTCGGCAACGACTATCTCTTGGTCGGCGTCGTCTCCGGCATCATTTTCGGCGCGATCGCCGCGCACTGACTGTCAAAACGTCGACCGGCTATGCCGGAATAGGAAAGAAGGTGGCCCGCAACGGCCGTCTTCTTGTGCCCTGTGAAAACCGGGTATGGTCCGCATTAGGAGTCGTCGGGTTTCGCCGGCGTGATTATATGGAGGACAAACGAGCCGTTCCCCATGCGCTTTCCACCTGCCTTCCTCGACGAGATACGCGACCGCGTGCCGATTTCATCGGTGATCGGCCAGCGCGTTGCGTGGGACAGGAAGAAGACCAACGCGCCGCGCGGCGATTATTGGGCATGCTGTCCCTTCCATGGCGAGAAGAGCCCGTCGTTCCATTGCGAGGACAAGAAGGGCCGCTACCATTGCTTCGGCTGCTCGGTTTCGGGCGATCACTTCAAGTTCCTCACCGAACTCGACGGGATGAGCTTTCCCGAAGCAGTCGAGAAAATCGCCGACATGGCCGGCGTGCCGATGCCGATTCGCGATGCCCAGGAGGAACGGCGCGAAAAGGAACGCGCCAGCCTGACCGAAATCATGGAAATGGCGACTGCCTTCTTCCAGGAGCGGCTGCAGGGACCGGAAGGCGCAAAAGCCCGCGCCTATCTGCGCGACCGCGGGCTGACACCGGCGACGCAGCAGTCGTTCCGGCTCGGCTATGCGCCCGACAGCCGCAATGCGCTGAAGGAGCATCTTGCCGCCAAGGGCGTGCCCAAGGCCGATATCGAGGCGTGCGGGCTGGTGCGCCATGGCGACGACGTTCCGGTTTCCTACGATTGGTTCCGCGACCGCATCATGTTCCCGATCCCGGATTCCAGAGGCAAGATCATCGCCTTTGGCGGCCGTGCGCTGGCCGCCGATGCGCTCGCCAAATACATGAATTCGCCCGACACCGAGCTCTTCCACAAGGGCAATGTGCTCTACAACTTCGCCCGTGCGCGCCAAGCACTGGCAAAGGGGGCGCTGGCCAAGGGCGGCACGGTCATCGCCGTCGAGGGCTATATGGACGTGATCGCGCTGGCGCAGGCCGGGTTCGAGAATGTCGTGGCGCCGCTCGGCACAGCGCTGACCGAAAACCAGCTCGAACTCCTGTGGCGCATGGCGGGCGAGCCGGTGCTGTGCTTCGACGGCGACCAGGCCGGACTGAAGGCGGCATGGCGCGCCGCCGACATGGCGCTGCCGGCGGTCCAGGCAGGCCGCTCGGTGCGCTTTGCGCTTCTGCCCGAAGGCAAGGATCCCGACGATCTGGTCAAGGCCGAAGGGCCGGACGCGTTTCGCGCCGTGCTTTCCGAGGCGCGGCCGCTCGCCGACCTTTTGTGGGTGCGCGAAACGGCCGGCGGCATCTTCGACACGCCGGAGCGACGGGCGGAACTGGAAAAGACGCTGCGTGAACTGACCAGCCGCATCCGTGACGAGAGCTTGCGCTACCACTACCAACAGGAAATGCGCGAGCGGGTGCTAAGCTTTTTCGGCACCCAGCGCGGCGCGCGCCAAGGCTATCAAGGGGGGCGCCAAGATGGGCGGCCCGGCGGGCGCTTTCAGGGCAAGGGCTCAGCTCCTGGCGGACAGTTCGCGCGCGGCGGCAATGCCGGCGGACGCACCGCGATTACCGAAAGCCTTGGCCGCTCGGCGCTTGTCAAGCGCGGCAGCGAAGGGATGGCGGTGCGCGAGGCGACGATCATCGCAGCTCTTGTCAATCATCCGGCACTGATCGACGAGAATTTCGCACATGTCGAGTTCCTCGACCTCGCCAACAGCGATCTGAAGCGATTGCATGCGGCCATTCTCGATGCGATGGCGCACGACATGGCTAACGACCGCAACGCGGTGATCGCGACGATCGAACGGGCCGGCTGCGGCGAGATCTGGGCGCGCGTCGTGGCACTGATCAAGCGAGCGCGGCAATGGCCGGCGCTGGAAACAGCCGGACTTGACGATGCCCGCGACGCCTTCAGCCAGGCGCTCCACTTGCAGCGCAGCGCGCGCACCTTACATAAGGAGCTGAAACAGGCGGAAGCGGCGCTCGCCAGCGATCCCACGGACGAAAACTACCGGCATCTCGTCGAGATCCAGGCGCAATTTCGTGATGTGCAAGCAACGGAAGCGCTGATTGAAGGGTTCGGCGTGTCTTCGGGCAGGGCCGGGCGGGTGTAGTTCGAAGCTTACGAAAGAGTGAAAGTGCAGAACCGTGCTTGCGCGTCGAATCAGCCGCGGCGCTTTAAGTCGGGTAATTGATTCGCTTTTTTCATGCGAATCATGCGAGAGGCGCTTGACCTTCTGGCAGAATGACGGAATCAGGACGATTCGAAACGTTAACCCGTACCGGCGTCGACGGGAAATGCAGCGATGTGAGGTACCGGTCACTGGACAGGCAGTCAGCCTGCCACAGATACCAGGGTTAATCTGGACTTAACGAGAGATGCAGTTACTGGCCCGGGGAAGCGCGTTCTAGAGCGAGCGCATCTGATTTAACCGGCACGGCAGCTTACGCGGCTTGATACTTGGCCGCTTGGAGAAAATAAAGAATGGCGACAAAAGAAAAGGAAGAGGTCGAGACCGAACGTGAAGGCGCCACCGACGGCCCTCTGCTCGACCTTTCTGACGATGCTGTCAAGAAGATGATCAAGGCCGCCAAGAAGCGCGGCTATGTCACCATGGACGAACTGAATTCGGTGCTGCCCTCGGAGGAAGTGACCTCCGAGCAGATCGAGGACACGATGGCCATGCTCTCCGACATGGGCATCAACGTGGTCGAGGATGACGAGCAGGGCGAGGAGCCCGAAGCCGCCGATGCGGCTGCCGACGCCGAGGAAGACGCCAACGAACTGGCCGAGCAGACCGGCACCGCCGTTGCCGCGACGACCACCAAGAAAGAGCCGACCGATCGCACCGACGATCCGGTTCGCATGTATCTGCGCGAAATGGGCTCCGTCGAGCTTCTGTCACGCGAGGGCGAGATCGCGATCGCCAAGCGCATCGAGGCCGGCCGCGAGACGATGATCGCGGGCCTGTGCGAAAGCCCACTGACCTTCCAGGCCATCATCATCTGGCGTGACGAGCTCAACGAATCGAAGATCCTGTTGCGCGAGATCATTGACCTCGAAGCGACCTATGCCGGGCCGGAAGCCAAGCAGGCGCCGGTGGTCGAGCGGATCGAGGAAGCCAAGGTCGAGGAAAAGCCGCGCCGTTCGCGCGAGGACGAGGACGACATCACCAATGTCGGCGCCGACACGCGCGGTCTGACGGACGACGACGAGGAAGACGAGGACGAAGCGAGCCTGTCGCTGGCGGCGATGGAAGCGGAGCTGCGCCCGCAGGTGATGGAGACGCTCGATGTCATCGCCGACACCTATAAGAAATTGCGCAAGCTGCAGGACCAGCAGGTCGAGAACCGGCTTGCTGCCGCCGGCACGCTGTCGCCCAGCCAGGACCGCCGGCTGAAGGAGCTGAAGGACCAGCTGATCAAGGCGGTGAAGTCGCTATCCCTAAACACAGCGCGCATCGAGGCATTGGTCGAGCAGCTCTACGATATCAACAAGCGCCTGGTGCAGAACGAAGGCAAGCTGTTGCGGCTGGCCGAAAGCTATGGCGTGCGCCGCGAAGAATTCCTGAAGGAATACCAGGGCTCGGAACTCGATCCGAACTGGACGCGCTCGATCGGCAATCTGACCTCGCGCGGCTGGAAGGAATTCACCAAGAACGAGAAGGACGCGATCCGCGACCTGCGCGCCGAGATCCAGAACCTCGCCACCGAAACGGCGATCTCGATCCTGGAATTCCGCAAGATCGTCAATCAGGTGCAGAAGGGCGAGCGCGAAGCCGCGATCGCCAAGAAGGAAATGGTGGAAGCCAATCTGCGCCTCGTCATTTCCATCGCCAAGAAATACACCAATCGCGGCCTGCAATTCCTCGACCTGATCCAGGAAGGCAATATCGGCCTGATGAAGGCGGTCGACAAATTCGAATACCGCCGCGGCTACAAGTTCTCGACCTATGCGACGTGGTGGATCCGGCAAGCGATCACCCGCTCGATTGCCGACCAGGCGCGTACCATCCGCATTCCGGTGCACATGATCGAGACGATCAACAAGATCGTGCGTACCTCGCGCCAGATGCTGCACGAGATCGGCCGCGAGCCGACGCCGGAGGAACTGGCGGAAAAGCTCGCCATGCCGCTGGAAAAAGTGCGCAAGGTGCTGAAGATCGCCAAGGAGCCGATTTCGCTCGAAACGCCGGTCGGCGACGAGGAGGATTCGCATCTCGGCGATTTCATCGAGGACAAGATGGCGATCCTGCCGATCGACGCGGCGATCCAGGCCAATCTGCGCGAAACGACGACGCGGGTGCTTGCTTCGCTCACCCCGCGCGAAGAGCGCGTGCTCAGAATGCGTTTCGGTATCGGCATGAACACCGATCACACGCTGGAGGAGGTCGGCCAGCAGTTCTCGGTCACCCGCGAGCGCATCCGCCAGATCGAAGCCAAGGCGCTGCGCAAGCTCAAGCACCCGAGCCGCTCGCGCAAGCTGCGGAGCTTCCTCGACAGCTGATGCCGGGTAACGGACAGGCAATTTAAAGGGCGCTGCGGCGCCCTTTTTCGTTCATGCCAGGAATTGTCTCGCCAGACGGTGCGGTTGTTGTTGCAGCACACCTGCTGTGGGAGGATAATCTCGTGTCGGATGCATTTTCTGGGCGACAAACCCGGATGCCCGCCCCGGCAGTGACGCCGTGCTCCGAGGCCTCCGGAGGGAGGTGTGCATGACAAACTATATCGTGCTGATCAACTGGACGGAGCAGGGCGCCAAAAATGTGCGCGAGTCGCCGAAGCGGCTCGATGCCGCCAAGAAGCTGCTGGGAGACATGGGCGGCTCGTTCAAGGCGTTTTATCTCACCATGGGCGAATGCGATATGGTGGCGATCGTCGAAGCGCCCGACGATGCGGTGCTCGCTCGTTTCTCGCTGATGCTGGCGACAGGCGGCAATGTGAGGACGCGGACGCTCAAGGCTTTCCCGGAATTGGCCTATCGCGAGATCATCGCCTCGCTCGGCTGAGGCGTTGCGCGGCTACAGATCCGCGCAAGCTGCCGAGTCCCGGCACGGTCAGGCGCCGCTTGACGGCGCCCGGCCAGGCTGGCCCGAAATGTTGCCAGGCGAAGGTATTTCCCGGATAGTCAGCGCAGCCCTCAGCTCGCGTCTCGAAACACATGCCCAAGCCTCTGCTGACCATCTGGTACAACACCCGTTGTCCGGTTTGCGATGCCGGTATCGTCAGGCAGGAGCGACGGCTGGTCGAGGCGATCAAGGCGGGGCGGATCGCGTTTCGCGACATCAATGCCGAACCGGCGGCACTGGCCAGATACGGCGTGTCGCTGGAGGACATCCGCCGCCGGCTGCACGCAACCGATGCGAACGGCAAATTGCTGGTTGGCGCCGATGTCGCAATTGCCGTCTGGCGGATGACGCCGGGCGAGGGCTGGCTGGCAGCGCTTTTCGGCAACCGCACCGTGCTGCCGTTGACGCGCTATGCCTATGATCGCTTCGCCGATCTTCTCTATGCCCGGAACCGGCGAAAGGGCCGCTGGTAAGCGGCGCAGACAAGCTGCGTGCCCCGAGCCTTTTGGGACTCCGGGGAGGTTCAGCCACTTCCTTAGCCGCAAACGCGCTATTTCAATCCCGTGCGGGAATCACGTTACATCGTAAGATATATCTTGATTCAATCACCTCGCCTGCCTAATTAAGATGTATCGTAAGACATAACTCAAGGAGCAGACGATGCACGGACATCATCATTTCGGCGAACATGCCGAGCGCGTTTTCATGCACATGGCCGGCAAGTTCGGCGGCCGTGGCGGCGGCTTCGGCCCATTCGGCCACGGCATGAGGGGCGGCGGGCGCGGCGGTTCGGGCGACATGTTCCGTGCCGGGCGCATGCTGGCCGACGGCGATCTCAAGCTGATCACGCTGTCGCTGCTGGCCGAGGCGCCGCGCCACGGCTACGACATCATCAAGGCGCTGGAGGAACGCACCAGCGGCGTCTACAGCCCGAGCCCGGGCGTGGTCTATCCGACGCTGACTTTCCTTGAAGAGGCCGGCCATGCCGTCTCGTCGGCGGAAGGCAACAAGAAGGTGTTTTCGATTACCGAGGCGGGGCGGGCGCATCTCAATGACAATCGCGAGATGATCGACCACGTCCTTGATCATCTCGAGCGTTTCGGCCGCAAGATGGCCAAGGCGCGCGACTGGTTCGGCTGGAACGACGACGGCGAGGATGGCGGACGTCGCGGCCGCGGCCGATCGGAAAAGCGCGATGAATTCCGCGCCGTGCGCCACCGGCTGCGCGCTGCCCTCGGCGACATCGTCGACGCGCCGGCTGAAAAACAGGCCGAGGCGATCGCGATATTGAAAGGGGCGGCCGAAGCCCTGGAAGCGCTGTCGCGCGACTGACTTCTGGGTCCGGATGCGGCGCCCTTGCCCGTTTGCCTAGGGACCGCTAGTGAAATCATCCTGCACCACGCTATGTGATGTAGGATGATTGCCGTTGGAGGGCCCGCCCATGTCTTTTCTGAAACGTCTTTTCGGCGGTGGCGGCGGTGACGCGGGCGAGCCAAAGAGTGCTGCACCGGCAAAGCAGATCGAGCACAAGGGATTTTTGATCAGCGCCACGCCGTACAAGGCGGAGGGCCAATACCAGACCTGCGGCGTGGTTTCTAAGGAAATCGACGGCGTGGTGAAGGAGCACAAATTCATCCGCGCCGACCGTTTTGCCGGGCTCGACGACGCCGTCGACATCTCGATCAAGAAGGGTATCCAACTGGTCGACGAGCAGGGCGAGAAGATGTTCGGTTAGATTCTCACAGTCTTGGATCGATTGGCTCGCTCTCCAGCGCCAGCACGCCAAAAACGCACTCGTGAATCCGGCGTAACGGCTGCTTGGCGACAAATCGCTTCAGCGCCTCGTGGCCGAGCGCGAATTCCCCGAGCGCCAAGCTGCGCTTGCCGCCCAAGCTTCGCTCTCGCAGGCGGACCAGATTGTCCGGCGCATCATATTCGGGGCCATATATGATGCGCAGGTATTCTCGGCCGCGGACTTTTAGCGCCGGCTGGATATGCCCCTTCTTGCTCCGACTGATGAAGTCGCGCGGTTTAACCACCATCCCTTCGCCACCCGAGCCCGTCAGTGCCTCCCACCAGCCGACAGCCTCCGCGCACGCGCTGTCGTCGGCCGGATCGACCGTGCGCCATCGCGTGCGCGTTACCACGCCATCGCCGGCAGCCAGACGGTCTGCAAGCTTCATGTGCCAAACGTGGTCCTGGTCAAACCAAACACGTCCCTCACTGGCGAGCAGGTGGAACGGCGCAACCTTCAGGTCATCAATGCCCGAGACTGGCCACACATAGGGTGCCCAGGCGGTGGCGTATTTGGCCGCATGCGAAGCCCGGTCCTCCAGGCGCGCGTCGAGGGCGGTTGCATCGACGCCGCGCGCCATCGCGCGGGCAAGCGCCTCGCGACTAACCTGGAAGCCGGCGGCCGAGGACGTTGCCACCGGCGCATACTGGCTTTCAATCAAGCTGCTGGCCTTGGCCGACCAAGGCATTATCTCGGTGTCCAGCAGCAGCCAGTCGCTGTTCAATTCGTTCCACAGGTCCGCCGCCTCGACGTTGGCGCGGAGACGGGCAAGCAGGCCTTTCGTCATGGCTGGATCGTTGAAAAAGGAGCGTCCGGTCCGGGTCCAGATCGCGCCGGTTCCATCGCCCAATGTCCCGAAGCGGTCACGCGCCGTCTGCGCGTTTCGGCACAGCGCGATCACTGCCCGCGAACCCATATGCTTCTCTTCGCATACCACCTGAGCGACATCACGTTCGCGGAAGTAGGCGAAGGCGTCCTCGGGGCGCTCCAGCCAGCTGCCTTGGCTACTCGTCTCTGATGGCGACATCGTCGGCGGCAGATAGATCAGCCATTGCGGCGGCAGCGCGAAGCGGCTCATCACCTCCAATGCCGCCGAGGCATTCTCCTCGGCCACGACGATCCGGCCCCTCAGTTCGGTCTCGATCCAACGGCGGCCGGAGACATCCTGGTAATCGAGTACCCCGTCGGCGTCGGCCTGTGCCGATTTGCCCGGACCGGACCCGCCCAGCGGACGTATCGGTTCCGACCAGGTCTGGACGGCTGGGACATCGACCAGTTCGCGTTCCGGCCAGCGCAAAGCCGTCAGTTTGCCGCCGAATACGCAGCCGGTGTCGATGCACAGGGTGTTGTTGACCCACTCGGCCGACAGCACCGGCGTGTGGCCGTAGATCACGGCCGTCTTGCCACGATAGGCCATGGCCCAGTCCGCTCGTACGGGCAGGCCAAATTCGTCGATCTCGCCTGTGGTCTCGCCGTAGAGGGCAAATTCACGCACGGCGCCGGAGCCACGCCCTATCATCTCTTCCCTAAGGCCGGCATGGGCGACTGCGAGGCGCCCGCCGTCCAGCCAGACATGGCTTCGCAGGCCGTCGAGGAAGGCCGGCAGGGCCTCTCGCAGACCGCGATCCTGAGCGTCCAATTGGTCGATCGTTTGCTGAAGGCCGTGAGCGACCGTGACCTTGCGGCCTTCCAGCCACCGGCCGAGCTTGCGTTCGTGGTTGCCCTGGACACAGTAGGCGGTCCCGGCTGCGACCATGTTCATCGCGATGCGCAGGACATCGGGCGTGTTGGGCCCGCGATCGACGAGATCGCCGACAAAGACGATCTTGCGGCCCTCCGGCGGGGTCACGGCAACTGTCCGGTCGTCGCGATCCTCGGACCAAGCGAGGCTGTAGCCGAGTCGACTGAGCAGGATCTGAAGTTCATCGGCGCAACCGTGGATATCGCCTATGATATCGAACGGCCCATGATCGTCGCGCTTGTCGGTCCACAGCGGTTGGCGCGAGACCTTGGCCACGTCGATGCTGGTCTCGCTGGTGAGCTTCCAGACCTGGCGGAAGCCCTCACGTTGCAGGCCGCCGAGACCCTTGCGGATTTCGCTCGTCATGCGTTGTGCCACCCCGGGCCCGAACGGCCGGTCGGGGCGCGACGCGTTGCGCGCGACGCAGACATCGACACCAGGATCGATGACCACGGCGACTGGCAGAGCGTGCCACTTGCGCGCCAGTTCGACCCAGGCCTTGCGGTCGGCGGCCCGCACATTGGTGGCGTCGATGACGGCCAGCTTGCGGTGCTTGAGCCGTTTGCCGGCGATCTCGCGCACCAGATCGAAGGCGTCGGCCGAGACGTCTTGATCAGTCTCGTTGTCGGTGATGAGCGCGCGGCAGCGATCCGAGGAAATGATTTCGGTCGGCAGGAAATGCTTGGCGGCGAAGGTCGACTTGCCCGATCCGGTCGAGCCGATCAGCACAACCAGAGCGAAGTCAGGGATGGTGAGATCAGTCTTGTCAGGCTCTCTCATCGCGTGAACACCGCCATCTGCGTGGGCGCCCCCAGGACAGGGTCCTCGGCCCCGATGCCGCTGAAGACGGCGGCATAGCCATAGGTCTCACCGATTTTGGCCGCCCAGGTTTCGAACTGGGCGCGGCTCCATTCGAAGCGGTGGTCCGGGTGGCGAAAGGCGCCAGGGACCAGGTTAGCGAACAGAACGTTGTAGTCCGCATTCGGAGTGGTCACGATCACCGACTTGGGCGCCGTCTCGCCGAAAACGATGCGTTCGACCAGAGGCAGCCTGTCCTCGTCGAGATGCTCGACGACTTCGACCAGCACGGCAACGTCGGCTTCGGCCCAGCGGCTATCCCGATACGTCAGCGATCCATGCAGCAGCATGACCCGACCCTCGGACGGCCCGCCGAACTCGTTCAGCTTGAGACGCTTGGCAGCCCATTCCAGTTCGCGAACTGCGGGATCAAGTCCAAACAGCTTGTGGACCCATCGTTCGCGCACAAGCCGATAGAGTAGCTTGCCTTCGCCGCATCCCAAATCGGCAATGGTGGTTCCGCCGGTGGCTCGGATGGCCTCCACCACAGCGTCCATACGCAAATCGTTCAGCCGGATCGGCACCTCCAGCGTCTCCTCGGGCGCAACGCGGACTTCAGGGGGCAGCGCCTCGCCGGCCGTCTCGGGAGCCAATCGCTCCAGGGCGATACGGGCCAAAGCCCCGCGATTGCGCAGATAGCGACGTACGATGAGGTCTTTGGCAGGATGGTTTTCCAGCCAGCCCTCGCCCTTGGACAGCAGCTTGTCGATCTCAGCCTCGCCGACCCAGTAGTGCTTGGCGTCGTCCATCACCGGGATCAGGACATAAAGGTGGTTCAGCAGGGCACTTAGCCGGCCGGTGCCGGTCAACTTCAGGTGGCCGTATCGGGGGCCGCTTGCACTAGACCCGACATCCTCTATCGGCGTCAGATCGACGGTCCACCCCAAAGGTTCGAACAGGCCTCGAACCAGAGCCTCACCGCCGCGCATCGGCAGCGGTGTCACCACGGCCTCCAGCGGCAGGTCGCTGTCGGCCAATTCCTGGCGCTCCTTTGATATGCCGGTCATAGCGGTCCGCAGCGTTTTGTTCAGCGCCACCGACAGGAAGGACGATGCCGCATAGGGCCGGTCGTTTACATACTGGTCCAGCAGGCCTTCCGCCTGACCTTTGCCCCGCACGAGCCCTATCGGGTCGACGTCGAGCAGTAGTGCAGCCTCGCAACGCTCTTCAGTCGCCTCGGGATAAAACAGCCACGCCTTGCCGAAGGACAGCTCGGTCTCGTGCAGACGATCGGGGTGCTTGTGCAGCAAGAACCCGAGATCTGTAGCCGGACGATGCGTTGTGGCGACGGAGAGGAACATCGGCGACCGATAACGCAGACAAGCAGAATAACCAATGGTGTCGCTTGGTTATCTTAATAAAAGACCACTAACACTTTGACCCGGGCGCAACCGCGCTAGCGGATAGCAAAAAAGGCAAGCGCCGGGCGCCTGCCTTTTGGTTCTGATTACCTGTTGTTCGCGCCCTACGCGGCAGCGGCAACTGCCCCGGTTGAGGCCACCACCGCATCCACCTTGGCCGATGCCTTGGCCAGAGCGGCGGTGACGGCGTCGGGACCCATGCCGACGCCTTCGATGCGGATGACTTCGACGTCGGTCATGCCGATGAAGCCAAGCACGCTGCGGAGATAAGGGATGGCGTGATCCATCTGCACGGCAGCGCCTTCCGAATAGATGCCGCCCGAGGCAAGGACGATGTAGACCTTCTTGCCGGTGACCAGGCCCTTCGGGCCGTTCTCGCCATAGGCGAAAGTCTTGCCGGAGCGGGCGACGTGATCGACCCAGGATTTCAGCGTCGACGAGATGCCGAAATTGATGAAGCCGGTGGCGAGGACGATGGTGTCCGCCGCAAACAGTTCATTCAGCACGCCGTCGGAAACACCGACGACCTCGGCCTGGCGCTGGGTGCGGGCTTCGACCGGTGTGTAGATGCCGGTCGAATAATCGGGATCGATATGCGGCAGCGGGTTGGCGACGAGGTCGCGGACGACAAGCTTGGACGAGGGATCGGCGGCAATCAGTTTTTCGGCGAGCTCGGTGGCGATACGGGTCGAGTGCGAGGCATTGCCGCGCGGGCTGGAAGTGACAAGAAGGATGGACATGGCGGGTCTCCAGGATGAGTTGAAATGTCCCGGCAAATATGGGTCTGCCAGCCCATTTGAAAAACTGGTATATTTTGTGTACAATCCATCTAAATTATGGATGGGATGATGCAACCCAACCCAACACTCGACCAACTGCAGATCCTGGTCACGGTGGCCGACACCGGCAGTTTCTCCGCCGCCGGCCGCAAGCTCAACCGCGCGCAATCGGTCATCAGCTATGCTATCGCCAATCTGGAGGCGCAGCTCGGGCTGAAACTGTTCGAGCGCGAGGGTACGCGCGAGCCGCAGCTGACCGAGATCGGCCGGGCGATGCTGGAGGACGCGCGACGAATGACCGGTGTGCTACAGCGCATCCGCTCGCGCGTCGACGGCCATCATCAGGGGCTGGAAGCCGAAGTGGCGCTGTCGGTCGATGCGGCGCTGCCCTCACCGGTGCTGGTGCGGGTGCTGAAGGCTTTCGAGGCTCAGTTTCCGACCGTGATGCTGCGCCTCCATATCGGCACGCTCGGCCTGATCCCCGATCATGTCGTCAGCGGGCAAGCCGATCTCGGTGTTGGCGGCCTGCTGGGCGAGGTCGACGTCCACCTTGTGCGCATCGGCTTCATGTCGATAGTTCTGGCCGCCGCGCCCAGCCACCCGCTGGCGCTGCTGCCGAAGCCGGTGGCAATCGAGGAGGTGCGCGAACACACCCAGCTCGTTGTCACCGACCAGTCCGAGCGCACCAAGGGGCGCGACTTTGGCGTCTTTGCCTACCGCACCTGGCGGCTGACGGATCTGCGCACCAAGCATATGCTGATGCGCGAGGGGCTGGGCTGGGGCGGGCTGCCGCGCTGGCTGATCGCCGACGATCTGACAAGCGGTCGTCTGGTCGAACTCGACCTCGAGCCTTACAGCGAGGTGCGTTCGCCGCTGTTTGCCATGCACCGCGCCGATCGCAGTCCGAAACCGGCGGCTGCCTGGCTGATCGACCAGTTCAAGCGCCAGCTCGGCTGCTTCAACGAGTTCGAGCCGGGCCAGGTGGCTACAGCGCCGCGCGTCCCCTCGGACGCGCAAAGGAGGCTGTAGTGCTTTATTGTTGCGTGTGATCCTTTCCGAACTTTTGGTTCGGGTTCAGGCGCTAGGATGAGCTGGGGATAGTCCGTCGATGAGCGCGACGAGGACAGTGCGATAGTCCTCGGTCGAAGCGCCCGCTTCGACGGCCAACGCCGCGCGGTCGAAGGCGGCGGCGAGCAGCGCGGTCAGCGCCTCCACCGGCAATCTCATCATGGACTGCGAGCGCATCGCTGCAACCAGGCCTTCGCGCAGCGAGCGGTTGCCGTGGCGGTTGTCGATCTCGTCCATGGCGGCGCGGCCGAGCACGGCCGGTCCGTCGAGTAGCAGCAGCCGGGTGCGGCCAGGTGCGCGCATGGCGGCAAGATAGGCATCCGAGCCGGCGATCAGCGCGTCGCGGGCAAACAGCGAGGGCGGCGAGGCGCGCTCGATCTCTTCAGCCACCGCCGCCGCCTCCTGCTCGACCACGGCGGCAAACAGCGTCTGCTTGTCGGCAAAGTGATGATAGAGCGCGCCGCGCGTGACGCCGGCCGCAGCCACGATCTCCGGCGTGCCGGTTTCCGCATAGGACTTTTCGGTGAACAGTTTTCGCGCCGCGGCGATCAGGTCGGAGCGCGTTGCTTCGGTGCGATCACGGTTGGAACGCCGCGCGGATTTTTGTTGCATACATGCAGCCTGTATGTTAATTCGTATTTACATGCAGACTGTATGTTATTTGACGGGAGAAGGAAAGATGAAGACGACGAGCTATTATCCAGTGCTGATGACGGGCGACGTTGCCGGCACGGCAGCCTTCTATGTCGCGCATTTCGGCTTCCAGCCATTGTTTGAGAGCGACTGGTACGTGCATCTGCGCTCAATCGAGGATCGCCGGGTCAATCTCGGCATCGTCCAGGGGGATCATGAGACGATCCCGGAGGAAGGGCGCGGCCGCACGTCAGGCCTGCTGATCAATTTCGAAGTCAGAGACCCGGATGCAATCTATGACCGGGTCATCGCTGCCGGCCTGCCGATCTTGCGAACGCTCCGCGACGAACCCTTTGGCCAGCGCCATTTCATCACCAAAGACCCGAATGGCGTGCTGATCGATGTGATCAAGCCGATCCCGCCGAGCACCGAGTTTCTGGAGCAGTATGCCGAAGGGGCCGCGGGCTGAGCGCGATAGCGACTGGCAGGAACTGTCTGCAGATGTGACGTGAACGCGTCGGCCGCGTGGCCGGCCACGTCTTTGCGGTCTATGCTAAGGCCTATCAGCCTGAGCCCATTCCATGCGTGAAATCTGCTTTGTCCGCGCACCCTCAAACCTTGGCCTCCGCCCACTGAGGCCAGGTCATATACCGGGGACGTGGCGTGCGCCGCAGGTGTTGACCGAAGCCGGCTTGATCGAGACGCTTGCGCCCGCCAAAGTGGTTGATCTTGATCGGCCCGCCTATAGCACGGAGCCGCAGCCGGGCACCCGGCTGCGCAACGGCAATGCGATACGCAGCTTCAATCTCAGACTCGCCGAAGTTGTTGCCGGCGCGCTGGGACGAGGCGAGTTCCCGCTGGTCGTCGGCGGCGACTGCGCGGTCCTGCTTGGCGTGCTGGCTGGCGCACGGCGATCTGGTCCGCTGGCACTGGTCCATGTCGACGGCCACAGCGATTTCCGCCATCCGGGCAATTACGACATCAACGCTTCACTCGGCTCGGCCGCCGGCATGGACCTTGCGCTCGCCACCGGACGTGGCGAGCCGTTGCTGACCGACTGGCCTGATATCGCAAGCCCCCTTGTTGCGGACGAACAGGTGATTCAGATCGGCGAACGCGAGAACCGCGACCCCGACTTCGCCTGGCCGGACATCAATTCGACCGCGATGACGCTGATCGATGTCTTTGCCGTGCGGGAGCTTGGCGCGGCAAAGGTCCTGGAAAAGACCTGGACCACGCTGGCGCGAACCGGCTCGCCCTATTGGGTGCATTTTGACGTCGATGCGCTCGACCAAACGGTGATGCCGGCGGTGGATTCACCAGGCAGTCCCGGCATCGATCCCGACGATCTCGTCGCCATCCTCGCCGCGCTGGTGGCGGATCCGCGCTGCACCGGAATGGACATGACCATTTTCGATCCGGACCTCGATCCGACCGGAGAGCTGGCCGTGCTGCTGGTTTCGCTTCTCGGCCGGATCTTTGCACCGAGGTAATCAGCTTCGCGCCACCGGCATCAGCGTGACCTGAGTAATGCCGGAGCGGCGTACCACTGTGCACAGCGTTTCGCGGCCGATGCGCTCGGCGTCGAGCATGCGCACCAGATCGTCGACGCCGGTGACCGGGCGGCCGTCGATGGCGGCGATGATGTCGCCCTCTTTCAGGCCGGCTCTGGCGGCCGGGCTGTTCGCCTCGACACTGCGCAGACGCACCGCCGTGCTGCTCGACACTTGCGACAAAAGGGCGGCGCGACGCGGCAGGGTTGTCGTGTCGGCCGAGACACCGATGAAGGCGCGGCGGACGCGGCCGAAGCGGATGATCTCCGAAATGACGAAATTGGCGGTGTTGGAGGCAACCGCGAAGGCAATTCCTTGCGCGCCATGGATCATGGCTGTGTTGACGCCGATGATCTCGCCCGCCGACGACACCAGCGGTCCGCCGGAGTTGCCGGGGTTGAGCGCTGCGTCGGTCTGGATGACATCGTCGATCAGCCGGCCGGTGGAGGCTCGCATCGAGCGGCCGAGCGCTGAGACGACACCTGATGTGACGGTCCATTCGAAGCCGAGCGGGTTGCCGATGGCAATGGCGATCTGGCCGCGCCGCAGGCGCTTGGAATCGCCGAGCGGCGCGATATCGGCAAAGCTGCCGCCGGCACGCACCAGCGCGATATCGGTGTCAGGGTCGCGGCCGAGAACACGGCCTTCTCTGGAGACGCCGTCCGGCATGGTGACGCGGACGCTGCGGGCATCGCCGACGACGTGGAAATTGGTGACGACCAACCCGTCCGGCGTGATGACGAAGCCGGAGCCTTGGCCGCCGGCGCCACCGATGCGTTCGATACGGCAGACCGCGGGACCGATGCGGTCCACGGCATCGGCGACCGTTGCCGAATAATCATCGAGCAGTGCATCGTCGAACTGCAATTGCTGGGCGGGGAGGGACATGGCAGGGCTCCGTGTCTTTAGAGCAAGATGAAGGATGCCTATATGTGCGGAGCGGCCGGATCGGCCGCGACCTGACCAGATGGCCAGTCCAACGCCCAACTAGCCGTCAGGCGAGTACCCGCCAACGCGCTGCCGAGCGATATCTGGGGGTAGAGCGACGAGCGTCCATTGGACGCTCAAAGTACGCTCTAAGACTTTGAGTTCTCGCGTCGTGCTTTCCGAAAATCGATTCCGATTTTCGGGCCGATGCGATAAAAATCCAGGAGATCCAAGATGAGCGACTTCAATCTGAGCGCATTTTCCGACGCCATCGCCGATATCGCCGCCGCAGCGGCGCCGGCGATCGCGAGCTTCGCCGCGCATCAGCATCGCACCGCGACCGCCTTCCACTGGCGCGACGGCTATTTTATCGCAGCCGAGGAGGCGGTGGAGGCCGGCGAGGAGATCGAGCTGAAGCTTTCTTCGGGCGACAAGGTGAGGGCTGAACTGGTCGGGCGCGATCCATCCACTGGGACGGCCCTTCTGAAGCCGACCGGCGCGCCGGACGTGCCGTCGCTGGCCAAGGCAGGCACGGTGCGGCCGGGCCATCTCGCCATCGCCATCGGCAATAGCGACGGTGCGTCGCTCGCCGCATTCGGCACGGTCAGTGAGGTCGGTCCGACCTGGCGCTCAATGCGCGGCGGTACGATCGACCGGCGCATCAATCTGGCCGTCAATGCCGGCGGCCGTTTCGAGGGCGGCCCTGTGCTCGACGCCAAGGGCGCACTGATCGGCATGCTGCTGTTCGGGCCGCGCCGGCGGGCGCTGGTCATGCCTTACGAGACGATCGAACGGGCGGTGGCGACGCTGCGCGAGAAGGGCCATGTCGCGCGCGGCTATCTCGGCGCCGGCCTGCATCCGATCCGCAACGGCGACACGCATGGCGCGATGGTGATGAGCCTCGACGACAATGGCCCGGCAAAAGCCGCTGGCCTGCATCTCGGCGACATCATCGTGTCGTGGAACGGCGAGGCCGTGCACGGTCCGCGCGAGCTGATCCGCAGGCTCGGGCCGGACAGCGCCGGCGCGTCGGTGACGCTCGGCGTGGTGCGCGGCGGCGAACAGCGCGATGTGGTGCTGACCATCGGCGAAAAGCCGCTGAACTGAGAAGCTCGATGGCAAGTCACGGGATCACGGGGCGGCGGCTGACGGTGCTGATCGCGCTGGATGACGCCGCGCGCGCCGGACACCTGTCCACGGCCCTTGCCGCGACCGACGATCTGCTGGCGATTGTGGCCGGTGGCAGCAATAGCGCCGACAGAGCGGATGTCGCGGTTGTCGATGAGAATAGCCTGGAAAGAGAGGGCCTGGAGGGCGGGTCCAGCGACCCCGCGATACCTCAGGTGCTCCTGTCTCAACGAGCCAGCCGGCAGCGGCCGGTCGATACCGTGTTTGCCGTGCTTCCGGCGGCAGCGGACGATCTGCTGATCGTGGCCGCCGTGCGGCTGGCGGCGGCTGGCTACCGGATCTCGGGCGAGGGCCGCACCTTGTCCGATCGGCATGACGATTTTGCTTTCCATGACGACGACCTCTCCGACGAGGAGCCGGTCGACGACAGGACCGAGCGGCCGGCGCTTTCGCCGCGCGAGAGCGAAGTGCTGGCGCTTTTGGCCGAGGGCGCGCCCAACAAGGTGATCGCGCGGCGCTTGAACATTTCCGTGCACACAGCGAAGTTCCACGTCGCGGCGATCCTGATCAAGCTGGGTGCGGCCAACCGCACCGACGCGATCGCCATCGCCATGCGGCAAGGCCTGGTGCTGGTGTGACGGTGGACTACACGGCCGGTTCGATATCCGTCAGCCGGAAATCGTCGCCCTTGAACAGCAGCGGCATGGCTTCGAGACGGGCCGTGGCATATGCGATGCAGTCGCCGAAATTGAGAGCGGCCGGATGCCGGCCCTTGCCATAGCGCAGGAAGGCCTGACGGGCCACAGCGGCATGGTCGGCCGTAAAAGGGATCGTCTCGATCGATGCGGTGCGCAAAAAGGCTTCGAAGCGGTCGACGATCTGGTCCTGCCAGCGGCCGACTAGCACCATTGTCGTCTCAACCAGGGTCGGTGCCGCGAGCAGCCGTCTTTCAGCCTGGGCGATCGCCAGCACGAAACGATCATAGCCTGGTTCCGTGCGCAAAATAGCGACGAGGGCAGAGGAGTCGATGATCATCGCGTCGGGATCCCGAGTTCGTCGTAGCCGAGGATTTCGTCTTCGGTCATCGCGTCTTGGCGTTTCGGTATCTGCGCGGCTCTTTCGGCGATTGCCATAAGGCGCTGAAAAAGATCGTCGGCCTCATCGCGCGGCACAAGCCGCTCGCGCGCAACTTCGCGCTCGAGGCTTTGACGGATCGCTTCCGTCACCGACACGCGACGGCGGCGGGCAAGTTCCCGCGCCAATTGCTCGACTTCCGTGTTCTTTATCGATAGAGCCATTCTATATTCCACCTCTTTTTATAGAATATATATTACTCCGCTGTCGAGTCCATGGATTCGTAGCGCCTCCGTAGCGTCACCACCTCTCGGTGCTTGCCGCTCTTGTATCCGGCGACGGCGCGGGCAAGGATCGCGACCAACAGAATTGCAAGGAGGCGGAAGATATGTCCCTTAAGGGAAAAACGCTGTTCATCTCCGGCGGGTCGCGCGGCATCGGGCTGGCGATCGCTTTGCGCGCCGCGCGCGACGGCGCCAATGTGACGATCGCGGCCAAGACCGCCGAGCCGCATCCAAAGCTGCCGGGTACGATCTACACGGCGGCTGAGGAGATCGAGCAGGCCGGCGGCAAGGCGTTGCCGATGTTGTGCGACATACGCGAGGAGGGGCAGGTGGCCGAGGCGGTCGCCCGGACCGTCGAAAAATTCGGCGGCATCGACATCTGCATCAACAATGCCAGCGCCATCCAACTCACCGGCACGCTCGAAACCGATATGAAGCGCTACGATCTGATGCACCAGATCAACACCCGCGGCACGTTCTTGGTTTCCAAAATGTGCATTCCGCACTTGAAGTTGGCTGACAATCCTCACATCTTGAATCTGGCGCCGCCGCTCGACATGAAGGCCAAATGGTTCAAGAACCATGTCGCCTATACGATGGCCAAATTCGGCATGTCGATGTGTACGCTGGGCATGAGCGCGGAGTTCGCCAGGGACGGCATTGCTGTCAATTCGCTGTGGCCGATCTCGACGATCGATACGGCAGCGGTGCGCAATCTTCTGGGCGGGGCGACAGTGGCGGCGATGAGCCGCTCGCCCGATATCATGGCCGATGCAGCGCATGCGATCCTGCTCAGGCCGTCGCGCGAAGCGACCGGCAATTTCTACATCGACGAGGAGGTGCTGCGCGCCGAGGGCGTCAGCGATTTTTCGATCTATGCGCCTGATGCGACAGGTCCGCTCGCCGGTGACTTCTTCGTGCCCGACGAGGTGTTCGCGAATTCGGTTACGAACATAAAAGGGATTTATTAGCGAGAATCGCGCTGCTTTCTGAGCACCGTATTTCGGGCTGGTCGCTCTCGTTTGGAAGAGTTTGAGGCGGAGGGCCACGTGAGGAATGGTCTGGGCCTCGCATAGGCTCCGGTTCTCCACCGAAGCCGGAAACAAAACCCCGCCGGCGAGGGGGTACCGGCGGGGCTCATGCGTCCCGCTGGAGTCGGGACAGGGCAGGGAAGCCCTAGCCAGAATCTGGGGTGGACGACCTCGCGATTCAATGCCTGGTTAAATCGCGACGTACATTCTCTCCTTCAACCTCGGCTCATTGCCGGAAATCGCCCATCCCGGTGAAACCGGGGTGGGCGATTTCTTCCCGTATAGATTCCCGAAACCAGTTCAGGTTTCTGGAATCGTTGCTTTTAAGTTGGCCATGGTCTTTACGAAAGCGGTTTCCGCTTTTTGCTTCGCTGACCTTCGGTTTGAGGCCATGGCCTAATTCGCACTGGCGACCGGCGCCACCAGCGAGGTGATGCGGCGGATGGCGACGCGACGATTCTCGCGCTCAGGCTCCGACGTATCGACCTTGAGATACTCCTCGCCATAGCCCTGTGTCGTCAGGTTCTCCGGCGGGATGCTGAAGGCATTGGTCAGGGCTTCGGCGACAGCCTCCGCGCGACGGTCGGACAGGGCGAGGTTCGCCTCCGGCCTGCCGACGGCATCGGTATGGCCTTCGATCAGGAAGGTTTCCGCCGGGTTCTTCTCCAGCAGCTTCTCCATGGCGCTGGCGACCCCTTCCAGCTTCTGCACTTCGGTCTCGGGTATCGAGGCTGAACCGAATTCGAAGTTCAGCGTGTCGAGGTCGATGCGGCGGGCGATGTCGCGCACGCGGGCAGAGCGCTTGACCTCGTCGATCGAGTAGAGGCGCTGAACCCTCTCCACCGGCGGCTGTTCGAGGAAGGTATAGTAGTCGTCCGGATCCTCGACCTCTTCGGAATCCAGAATGTACTCCTCGCGCGGAATGTCGATCCGAATCGGCGGCAGGTCGTCGCCCGGATCGCGCCAGTCGCCATCGTCCTCGTAGTACCGCTCGTCAACATAGCTCAGCACATATTCACGTCCGTCGGGCGCGATGCGTGAACGCTGGATGACGTCGCCGTAGCGGTTGCGGATGGTGACGATCTGGATTCCGTTGTCACGCTCGACGATTTCCCGGGTGCGATCGCCCGACAGTTCCTCATAGTAGACGTTCCTCGCGCCACGGCGCATGCGCGGCGTGTCGTCGCTTTCCACGATCGTCTGGTTGTTGAACTGTAGGATAACGCGGTCGCCGAGTTCCCTAACAACGTCGACCCCTCGCGGGCGTGGACGGCGGCGAATGTCCTCGACGTCGGGCACACGCTCAACGCGTTTGCCCTTTTCCTCCGTCACCGGAACCATCCTCTCAAGCTTGAGCTCCTGCTGGGCCGCCCTGTCGTCGGTGGGCGGCGGTCCCTGGTCGACCGGAGCCGGCTTCGGGGCTTCCGCCTGCTCGCCGTTCTGCTGGGTGGGCTGCCCACCCGCGTCCTGGCCGACCGTCTCTTGCGCGTTGTCCCTGCCGCCCTTGCGCTTGCGCCTCGCATCCTTCTGGCTGTCGAACACGGGAGCCTCGCCCTGGGCCGGACCTTCCCCTTCGGCGGGCGCGGCCTGTTGGCCATCGGCGGGCTGTTCGCCGGTTGTGGGCTGCTCTTCCGTCACCGGCTGTTCGCCGATAGGCTTCTTGCGACGTTCCTTAGCCTGCTCCCGGGGCTTTTCGCCCTCAGCCGGAGCCGCTTGCTGGTCGGTCGGAAGCGGCTCGCCCTGCTCGCCGGCGGGCGTGTCCTGTTCGGCTGGCGCAGCCTCGATCTGCTGATCCTGGTTCCGCTTCTTGCGCGGCTTGACCTGCTCGTTGTCATTTGCAGGTGCCGCCTTCTCGCCTTGCGCCGCCTGTCCGGCAGGCTCTTCGGCAGGTGCCGTTTCGATCTGCTGTTGCTGATCACGCTTCTTTCTGCGCGGTGTTTGCTCTTCGGCCGGGGCGGCCTGCTCGGCGGGCGCTGCTTCGATCTGCTGTTGGTCGCGCTTCTTCCTGCGCGGTTTTTGCTCTTCGGCCGGGGCGGCCTGCTCGGCGGGCGCTGCTTCGATCTGTTGCTGCTCGCGCTTCTTCCTGCGCGGTTTTTGCTCTTCGGCCGGTGCCGCCTGTTCGACGGGGGCTGATTCGGTCTGCTGCTGCTCGCGCTTCTTTCTGCGCGGTTTTTGCTCTTCGGCGGGGGCGGCCTGTTCGGCAGGGCCTGATTCGGTCTGCTGTTGCTGCTCGCGCTTCTTTCTGCGTTGATTGCCTTCTTGCTCATCCCCGGAAGGCGCCGCCTGCTCCGTGGGAGCCGATTCAGCCTGCCGCTCGCGCTTCTTGCGAGGCTTCTGCTCAGGTTCTGCCTGCTGTGCGCAGCCTTCCCCCGACTCGCCTTCGGGGCAATTCGATTGCGCCAGGATCAGTGGGGCCGTCATGCGTTGCAAAGAATCGAACGCGGCGCTGCCCTGCAACGGGAATGCGCCCAACGGGGCGGACGCCATCAGCAGGCCAAGTGCCGTGCCTGCCAGAATCCGTGGTTGGCGTTTCATTAGAAATCCTCCTTTTGGCGTCCCATCCCGGCCCAAACTGCTCATCAACCGGATTGGTTCCGGTTAGCAGGCATTAACGGCCACGAAGGGCGATTGGCCGGCGTTTTGAAGGCGACTTCGTGTCATTCCTATGGTGCCGGCCGGCTTTGCGTCTGTCGCGGTGCTTGACCTTGACGCCAGCGGGGGCCACATCCCGTCAATGGAAATGCCGTTCTGGAAAACCAAGACGCTCGAAGCGATGACCCCGGCCGAGTGGGAATCGCTTTGCGACGGCTGCGGCAAATGCTGCCTGTCGAAACTCGAGGACGAAGACACCGGCGAGATCTACTGGACGAGCGTCGGCTGTCGGCTGTTCGACGCCGAAACGTGCCGCTGTTCGGATTATGCCAACCGGCTGACGCGTGTCCTGGACTGCGTCGGGCTGACGCCGCAGAATGTGCGCACCATAAGCTGGTTGCCTAAAACTTGCGCCTACCGGCTGGTCGCCGAGGGCTACGATCTCTACTGGTGGCACAGGCTGGTGTCGGGCAGTGCCGAGACGGTGCACGAGGCCGGCATCTCGATGCGCGGCCGGGTCAGCGCCAGCGAGACCGATCTTGCCGAGCCGGACGACTATTTCGAGTACATGCTGGACGACGAGCCTTAGGGGGGAGCCTCGAGCCAGGGCCCGGAACCGGCTGCGCGACAGGGCGTTTTCTATCCAGATTGTTCAAAACCGGCTAGATTGTTCAGAACCGGTCAGATCGTTCGGAACCGGAAAGCGGAGAAAACTGCGAAATACCTCTTGTTGCCACATGAACCCAATATGAACGGCTGGTTCGTAAAAAGTTCAGATACGCAGGCGCATTCTCCTCCCCATCGGTTCGACCAAGACACATCGGTTCGATCAAGACACATCGGTTCGATCAAGACCACCGGTTTCGGTCAAGACAGGCGGAAGCCCTGAACAAGGAGAGAAGACAATGTTCAACACGATTAAGACGGCGGCCCTTTCGGCGCTTATCGGGCTCGGCACGCTTGCCGCTATCCCCGCCACTGCCCAGGCAGACAGCATCTATCTCGGCTTCGGCAATAACGACGATCCGCGCGTCGGCGTCTATACCGGCGACGACGATGGTTTCTATCGCGAACGCCGCCGCGAACGCGACTGGCGCCGGTCCTGCTCGCCGAACCGTGCCCTCAATAAAGCAGAGCGCATGGGTCTGCGCCGCGCCCGAATTATCGACGTCAGCCGCCGCACGGTGAAAGTCGCGGGCCGCCAGTACGGTGACCGCGTGGTGATCGTGTTCGCCAATGAACGCGGCTGCCCGGTTATCTACCGGTAAACGTTCGGCACGTTGACGGCCGGCAGCGGCCTTCTTGTTGGCATGACCTTCTGCGAAGGTCAGCTTGGGACATGACCTTCTGCGAAGGTCAGGCCGGAGACCTTCTGCGAAGGTCGGTCTGGAGTAGCGGAGCCCCTTTCCGCCAGGACGGAAGGGTGCGGCTCGAAAAAAACCCCGGAAGGATCAGTCCTCCGGGGTTTTTGCAGGAAAGGCCGGACCGTTCAGGCGGCGGTCACTTCAACTCGAAAGTGACAGTGACCTGCACCGTGTAGGAATTCTCGCCGGCGTGTACCGGAACCGATTCGCGGGCCGCGTCGAAGGCCTTGGCGTTCATCGGTATCGGCGGCGGCGCGACGTTCTGGTCGGTGATTTCCAGCACCCGTCCGATGCTGACGCCGGCGGCTTCAGCCAGCGTCTTTGCCTTGGCCACGGCGTCGGCGACCGCCTTCTTGCGGGCTTCGGTGAGAGTTGCAGCCGGATCCTCGTTGGAAAACGAGATGCCGCCGCCCTGGTTGACGCCGAGCGATACCGCCTTGTCGAGAATCTCGCCGGTTTTGTCGATATCGCGGATTCGCACCGAAAGCGTGTTGGTCACCTGATAGGCGATGAGTTCGGCTTCCTGGCTGCCGTCCGGCTTGTTGGTGTAGTTGTAGCGCGGGCTGATCTGGATGCCGGCTGTCTGCAGGTCGCGCTCCTTGACGCCAGCCGACTTCATAGCGGCGATCACGGAGGCCATGGCGTCGTTGTTGGCGTCGAGCGCGGCACCCGCAGTCTTTGCCTCGCGCATGACGCTGAGCGTCAGCAGCGCCAGATCGGGGGCCGCGGTCGCTTCGCCTTCGCCAGTGACGACGATACGGGGCGGGGGCGGCGAATCGGTCGCGCCGGCCATCGCCGGAAACGCGATTGCGGCGGCGAGCGCCAAGGGCAAAAGATGTCCGGTCATAAAAATCTCCTCGGTCTGCGATCCAGTCGCGCTTATCGACTACCGCATCGGCCCAAGAATCGGAATCGATTTCGGAAAGCACGATGCGTAGATTCAAAGCGTTAGAGCGTACTTTGCGCGTCTAAGTGGACGCATGTCGCTCTAATGTCTGAATATGGGCTGATTTGGACGATCTCGGCCAGCCAGTTCGGAAAGCCTTGTGCGATTCGGGGAAAAACATTAATCCAGCCGCGTGTGGGGCCTGTAGCTCAATGGTTAGAGCCGGCGGCTCATAACCGCTTGGTTGGGGGTTCGAGTCCCTCCGGGCCCACCATAACTATTGATATTATTGGCAAAAACTGCCATCGGCCCAAAACGTTTTGGGCCCATTATGGGCCCAAAGCAAACACGGTGGTCCCGGGTTGTTCCGACTCGATTTGATTATTTGACAATGCGGAGGTTTGCCCGCCGCTTCATGGCATCACGCTTGGCCTCGCGCTCGTTGATGGCACGAGCAATATCAACCGCGATCCGCTTCTTGTTGGCCTCACGCACATATTCATCTGTTACCGTCATGGAGGAATGGCCCATCGCCTCCATGATGGCCCGCGCTTGGATGTTGCATTCAGCGAGGTAGGTGCCGAACGTGCGGCGCAGGCCATGGAGCGTGTAGCCGCTAGGAAGTCCCGCCTGCCGCGTCCAGTGCTGCATCATCCCCGTCAGGCTCTTTTCCGAGAATGACCTGCCATAGGCGTTCTTTAAGACAGTGCCGCCTTTCGAGCGTTCAAGCGGCTCCAAGGCCGCTGCTAGCTTGTCTACGACTGGAATGAACATCTCCCGCCCGCCATGGCGGTTGCGGTTCTTCTTCTGGCGGAAATCAAAGGCCTCGATTAGCACCAGCGAGCCGTCGAACAGTTCGATCTCTTCGGTTAAAAGATCGTCCCACTCAAGAGCAGCGATATCCCCGCGCCGATTTCCAAGCCAGAAGCCGAGTGCATAGCAGGTGCGTGCGGCTGTGCCGATGGGGTGTCGCTCCTCGAAACTTTCGCGCATCGCAATTGGCCAAGCTGGGTTCTTCGTCGATTTGGGCACCCGCACACGGATAGACAGCGATGGATCATCCTGCGGCTTGATCCATTTTTCGACATCGGTCGCGACCCATAGAAGTTTCTTGATGGCGACCAACATGTGTTTGGCGACTGTGCGGTTCGCCCTGAAGATGCCTTCAATGATGGCGCGAAGCCGATCCGCGTCGAGATGTTCAACAGGAGTATCGCCCCAGGTGAGTGGGTAGTTGGGATCGACCTGCAGGTTGAGAAAACGCTCAATCAGTCGCGCATTCTTCTGCTGCGTGGCTCCATCAAAATCCAGCCACTCCATTGTCGTTTCAAGCCGGCGCGCGGCATGGCCAAAGGTTTTTGGCAGTGCCCGACCGGGCAAATCGATGATAACTGCCTTCTTGCCTTGACCCTGCGTGGCCTTCTCGTACGCCGCCTCGAACTCGGGATCGCCGGGCTTACCGGGAAGGCGGATTTCGGGCATGCCTTTTGCGCGGTAGCGATAAGCTAGCTTGCCGTTCTTGAGACGCGAAGAGACCCCAGGGTATCGCGCATTCTTGAAGGGCCTAGCCATCAAATGCTCCTTCCAGACTTCTGCCGCCGGTTCTCAATGCGCGGGGAGTTCTCCAGCATCGCCTGTAGCGAAAGGGCTTCGCTTTCGATGGCAACGCGCAGGAGCACCGGGTAAGGGAAGCCTCTGCCTTGCTCTATGCCTTCGAATGTGCGTTTCGGTATTCCCAGCACCTTAGCTGCGGCTTCGGCAGTGAATCCTCCCTTGGCCCGCCAGGCTTTCACTTCTTGGGCAATCTTCTCATTCTCGTTCACGCCACGCCTCCCCCACAGCCCATTGGTCTACTACGCCTTTGGCGTATACGCAATGAACGTAGCACTATCGTTTTTGCCCGTCTCGCTTGCTTCGCTCTAACAGCTCTTGGAGATCGCCGTCTTTGTCCGGCAACGACGTGAAAGCGATGTCCAGAGCTACACGATCCCAGACGGCGCGACTGTTAATGCGCTTAGGCTTCGGCATACGCCCATCGGCAACCATTTCGTCGAAAAGCGTCGATCCGACACCGATATAACGAGCTGCTTCCTCACGAGAGAGACCTCGCGGCGGATACGAGAATGCGTCAATCTTCATGGACGCTGGCTCGTCCCTGATATTCCGGGGCGTGTTGGTGTCGAAGCACAAAGCGGCATCCTGGTTGCCATTTCGAAGCGACGAGATCGTGCTCACTTAAATAAGAGGAGCCCCGTTGAGCGGAAGCGGCCTGACTAGTTCCGTTCTGCGCAAACTGGCAGCGACGTGTGAACCGGATGGATGACGGCAGGAGAGCGTTTCTAAGCGGACTCGTGGGGCAAGTCGGTGGACCGCTACGTTGCATTGTGCACGACCGGGGCCAACCACCTGCGACTGCCCCGCTGGCGCTCTTGCGCATTCCCCGTCAGTGTCGAACTCGGAGACGTTATCCCGAGGGCCGTCGCAAACCCCCGTCGCAGAGTTGGCCCTCTTTGGTGCTGAAACCGATATTTCTAATCTATTGGTTTTAACTCATCCCTTAAACTTTAGATGGACCAAGGCAACTTCGGCTCGGTTGATAGAAGTCGATGATGGCGCCGTACAACGATTGGCAGCTTTGCGCCAGGAGTGGCGATCAGCGAGCCACTACTCAGACGTGCGTTTGGGGCCGATGAACGAACCCGCTGCGCGGGAGGGCGCCTAGGGTTGAGGTAGAGGGCACAGGCCGGCCGTCGTCGCGCCTGCATTGAGCGTCGTCCGGCAGCGGCAGAGCATTACGGGCTTCTTCAACAAGGAGCCTAGCCATGCCCTATCCTGTTCTTGATGCACCTATCAGTCCACTTCGTCAGCGGCTGATCGACGACATGAACATGCGGCGTTTCTCACGGGAGACGCAGCGCAACTATCTCCGCGACATCGGACGCCTGGCGACGTTCCTCGGGCGTTCACCAGATACAGCGACCGCCGACGACCTGCGCCGGTTCCAGATCGAGCAGCAGGACGACGGTGTTCCGGTGCCGACGATGAACAGCATCGTGTCGGCGCTGCGCTTCTTCTTCACGCATACGGTCGATCGTCCCGACCTGGCGCGCAGGCTCGTCCGGCTGGTGCACCCGCGCAGGCTGCCCGTGGTCCTGAGCCGCGACGAAGTATCTCGGCTACTCAACGCCACCACCTGCCTCAAGCACCAGGCCGCGCTCTCGGTCGCTTATGGCGCGGGCCTGCGCGTGGCGGAGGTGTCGACGCTGAAGATCGCCGACGTCGACAGCGAGCGCATGCTGCTACGTGTCGAGCGCGGCAAGGGCGGGCGATACCGCAATGCCATGCTGTCGGCCGACCTGCTTACGCTGTTGCGCCAGTGGTGGAAGGTCGGACGCCAGCAGGGAGTGATGCATCGCGAGGGCTGGCTGTTTCCGGGGCAGCATGCGATGAAGCCCATCAGCACCCGCCAGCTCTATCGGGTGGTCGTCGAGGCAGCGCAGGCGGCCGACATCGCCAAGCGCGTCGGGCCGCACACGCTGCGCCACAGCTTCGCCACCCACCTGCTGGAGGACGGCACCGATATCCGGATCATCCAGGTCCTGCTCGGGCACGCCAAGCTAAATAGCACCGCCTTCTACACCAAGGTTGCAACCCGCACGGTGCGCACCGTCACGAGCCCGCTCGACAAGCTTGGCCTGTTCAAGCCGGAAGAGAACTCACCCGACGGCTGAGCCGTGCGTGCCTCGATCGAGGTTGCCGACATCTTCCGCACTGCCGGGCCCGCCTACCGGGCCGCCCATACAGGGCATCTGACACTGCAGCAGCTCAAGGTGATGTCGGCGATCGAGCACTGCCGCACCGCAGCGCTCGGCGGCCACGTCGAGGCCTGCGAGGACTGCGGCCAGTGGCGCATCGCCTACAACTCCTGCCGCAGCCGGCACTGTCCGAAGTGCCAGGGCGCGGCGGCGCGGACATGGCTGACCGAGCGCGAGGCCGACCTGCTGCCGGTCGGCTACTTCCATGTCGTGTTCACGCTGCCGGCCGAGATCGCCGACGTCGCCTTCCACAACAAGGCGCTCGTCTACGACCTGCTGTTCAAGGCGGCATCGGAGACGATGTTGACTATCGCCGCCGATCCAAGACACCTCGGCGCGCGCATCGGCATCACCGCCGTGCTCCACACCTGGGGCTCGGCGATGATGTACCATCCGCATGTCCACATGATCGTCCGGGTGGCGGCATTGCGCCGGACGGGAGGCGCTGGGTCTCGTCGCGCCCGGCCTTCCTGCTCCCGGTATGCGTACTCGGCAAGCTGTTCCGCCGCCTGTTCCTCACCCGGCTGGTTGCGCTGCACGAAGCGGGCCGGCTCAGCTTCTTCGGGTCGATGGCGCACCTCACCAAGCGACACGCCTTCCAGCGCCACCTTGCTGCCGTCAGAAAGAAGCGCTGGGTGGTCTATGCCAAGGCGCCGTTCGCGGGACCGGAGGCGGTGCTTGCCTATCTGTCGCGCTACACGCACCGGGTGGCAATATCGAACCGCCGCCTCATCCGCTTCGATGAGAGCGGCGTCACCTTCCGCTACAAGGACTATCGCCGCGACGGGTCGAGCGGCAGCAGGTCATGACGCTCGCAACCGACGAGTTCATCCGCCGCTTCCTGCTCCATGTCCTGCCGCGTGGCTTCCATCGCATCCGGCATTACGGCCTGCTCGCCGGCTCCGCCCGCAAGGCCAGCCTCGCGCTGGCGCGCGAACTCCTGGACGTCGCCGCGCCAGCCGATGACGAGACACCAGGCGAAACGGAGGACTTCCGGCCGCCATGCCCCTGCTGTGGCGGACGCATGATCGTCGTCGAGGTGTTCGAACGCTGGAGGCAGCCGCGCGGACCGCCGGATGCGAGAGCGACGAACCGGGAGAAGTGTCCATGACCCGGCATGGCATGAGATGGCGTTCAGCCGCAGGCTCCCAGCCTCCGCCAACAGACCCAGGCGCGCCCGTGGTGATCATCGATGTCGACAGGGCCGCAACCAGCCACGTGCCGGGCCGGCAACGTCGCGCGGACGCGCTACGAAGCGGCCTGTCCACTTCCATCCCCGCGCTTCCCGGCGGCGGTCGCGCCGTCGCCGACATCAGCCGAAAATCGAAATATCCATAGACATTCGCCTGTGGCCCGCGGGTTCCTTCCTCGGGGACTTTCGTACGCCTGCCGGCGCCCGAAACTCTTCACGGAAGTGGAACGGCAGGTTCGAGACGCGAAATCTCAGAAGCAGACTTCAGGTCCCGCAGGCAGCAGCAGATTATGCCCCTTCCTCTCCCCAGTCGCGTGTGGGTGGACATTTTGCAAGGAGCCGCCGGAACTGCAAAGGGTGTCGGAAAGTGGCCCGAAGCGAGCCCTTTCGTCAACGACGCCAGACGCCTACGCTGCGCGGACGGAGGGTAGGATTCGATGCTCAGGGTTCTCGTTGATACGTGCGTGTGGCTCAACCTCGCAAAGGATTACAGGCAGCAAATCTTGATCCAGGCGGCGAAGGAGCTGTTCGATGCGCTCGAAATCGACTTCATTGTGCCGGACGTCACAAGGAGGAATTCGCGCGCAACAAGGAACGCGTCGTCCATGACGCGCAGCGCAGCCTGCAGGCGCACTTCCGGCTCGTCAGGGAGGCCGTCAACCGCTTCGCCGAGGACGATTACAAGAAGGAGACGCTGGACTCCGTTAACGAGGTCCCGATCAGCGCATCGCCATGAAGGGCGAGGCCGTCAACGGTTCCATCGCGTGGATCGAGGGGCTACTGTCCGCGGGGTTGAGCAAGCAGACTACGAAAGCTATCAAGCAACGGGTGACTGAGCGCGCGGTCGCGGGACTGGCGCCTATCACCGTTCGAAGGACAGCGTCGGCGACGCGATCCTTATCGAGACCTACGTCGATCTGGCGAAGGCCGCCAAGGCCAAGGGGCAACGCGTCGCGTTCGTGACACACAATACCAAGCACTTCAGCGACCCGAACGGCTACCAGCGCAGCCCCCACCCCGACATCGCCGCCCTTTTCGACGGTCCGCACTCAGCATATTGGACGTCGCTGGGCGACCTTCTGAGAGCAGAACATCGAGGGTGGCTCGCGTTCGTTGACGAGGAGTTCGCGTGGACCGAGGAGCCGCGGAGGCTATCGGAGCTCCTCGAGGCGGCGCGCCTGCTGGAGCGTCAGGTCTGGTACAACCGCCACTGGGGATTGCGCACACGGGTGGAGCGCGGAGACACCAAGGTCGTCACCAAGAAGCAATGGGAGGCCGCCATGCCGCTCGACCGCAACAACCAGGTCATCGTCGACAGCATATGGGAAGGCGCGTTGGAGGCGGCGCGGAAAACCGAGGAAGAAGTCGGGTTGGAGAATCTCGGGCCATGGACCGACTTCGAGTGGGGAATGGTCAACGGCAAACTAAGTGCGATCCGTTGGGTTCTCGGTGGGGACTGGGACGAACTTTACACGTAGGGGGATGACACATGAGGCTCGGAATTAATTGGTCAACCGTCATCCCGCCGGCTGTGTTTTGTTTGTGCTGTGGTTGCTGCAGTCAGCGCTGTCGGCGCTGTATGCGGTGGTAGAATCCACGTGTGGCGAAGCATCCTGCGGCAACAAGATCGTGACGGCTTACGGCATCCTGTCGCTGTCGACGGTGGTATCGGCGGCCGCTCTCGTCTAGGTACCGCTTCAACACGGCGAGCTACAGGGGTAGGGATAACCCTGACTGGCAGTAGGTCCTGCTTGCCGCGTTCGTGACGGAGGCACGGCTAGCAAGTTACTGCAACTGCTTATGGCGCGCTCGTCGACAACCGAAACAAGAAAAGCTTGCCTCAACTAGGGAAACGTCAGTATGGCGAAAGGTATTAATCTCTTTATGTGGGGCTATCAGCCTCATTTTCGGCTGGCGGTTGAACTCCGAGCCAAACGTGTTTTCGAACTCCTTGGCGCCGAGGTCGAGCCTAAGGTGCTTCTGGTCGGCTTGCGTCGGCCAGGGCTCACACCAGGCCATCCCGTTTGCATCGAGCCGGAGGATGGTGAGTGGCCGCTTTCGGTTTTCAACGACCTCGGTGACCAAGTCGAGCGCGCCGTTGCTGCCCATCCACTTCAACAGATGTTCTTTACCGATGAGACGACAATGCGCGAAAAGCCTGAGCGCATTCGCCGGCTCACGATCGCCGAAGAGATCAGGAGACGGCTGGACCCGGAAGACCAAAAGTTCGGTCGTAAAAGCTTCTGCAGTACCGCCCATCCAGTGGGGGACTATTATGTGGTCTCCGTCCTTCAGCTGCCACTACGGTTGTTGCGTCAGTATCCACCCGTCGAGGTGACGTGGCAGCGCGAGGTATATCAAACTAGCTTGGTCCACGCCTGTATCGATCAGTTGTTGGATGAGGCCCGCCGCGGTCTTGCGTTGCCCGACCCGGGGCGTTCGGTGATGGACGAAGGGATTCGTTCAGCTGATGAGATGGTCCGCCGCGCTACGTCCTCGTTCATGCGCAGTTCCTTTATTGCAGGCAAATTCGCTACATCCAATTTGTTTGAGGATGTGAATCACCTGTCGCAGCTGCGTTACGAGGGGAGGACGGGTGTTGGGCGCCTCGTTCTCGCCGCTGCGGACGACCCCAACGTTGAATATGTGGTCAAACTGAAAAGCCCGGTTCGGTTGTCCGCGACTCGATGGGCGCGTAAGCTCCTACAAATGGCAACCGCGGAGACGGCGCTCATCGTCGAGTATGGCTCGATATCGGGCTTGGGCAAGGTATCCGACGTGAGTGCACCGCCATTTTGCGTTGAGTTCCTTGACCACCATCAGTGGGACTTTCGACGCGGCGAGCAGATCCTGCTTCGCTCACAGTTCGGCGAGGTTCGGCTGCCGCAGGAGCCCATTGGCAAGGAACGTTTCATCGACAATATGCGCCGGGTATTTCAAGGCATCGGGGAACCCGCAATCGCTCGGTTTCGGATCGTACTCGATCTTCTGGCGCAGCTCCGGCACGGTAGTTCACTGGTGATCGCAGAAGACGCGGCAGAGGAGACGCAGCGTCTGGTACGGCAAGGGACGGCAATCGTTCCAACCCCGCTTACCAAGGAGTTGATCGAGCGCGCGACAGCGATAGACGGAACAATCCTCGCCGATCCGCAAGGCGTTTGCCACGCTATCGGCGTGATCCTTGACGGTCAGGCGAGTGACGAGAGCACGCCCTCGCGCGGCGCGCGTTACAACTCGGCCGTCCGCTACGTGTCAGCAGGCTCCGTCCCGCGCATGGCCTTCGTAATCTCGGAGGATCGTACGCTTGACGTTGTGCCGCTCTTGCGCCCGCGGCTCGATCGTGGCCGGATCGCTGGTGCGGTGGCTGAACTCAAAAAGGCGACTCTCGACAATTACCACAAAGCGCGTTCCTTTCTGGAAGAGCATCGCTTCTATCTCGATTCCGAACAATGCCGGGTCGTCAACGAAGCGCTCGACCGGATCGAAAGCGAACCACGGGAGGTCGGTCAGATCGTGTTGGCTACCCAGCGCTTCGAGCCGCACCCGGCGATGAATGAGAGTTACCTCAAAGAGGATACAGCCTAAGTGTCTCCTTCTCAATGCGACCTACAACGGGACCATTTCTATTTCTGGTGGATAATTCCGGGACCATCGCCCGCCGTCATCATTTGCAGCTATGCTCATGCCGCAGTTATCTAAACTGGGGGACAGCGTGGCAGAAGAGCCAGCGCAAGAAAAGCCATATCGAATTCTTAGCCTTGATGGCGGCGGAGCCAAGGGCTTCTATACGCTTGGAGTACTTCGCGGCGTGGAAGCGATGGTAAAACGGCCACTCTGCGAACATTTCGATCTGATCTTCGGTACTAGCACCGGCTCTATTATTGGCACTTTGCTGGCCATCGGGAAATCAGTCGATGAGATTCACGCTGAGTACAAAAAGCATGTCCCATCGGTGATGGCCCTGACAAATCGGACAGATCGTTCGAAGAAATTGACGGAATTGGGCGAGGCAATCTTCGAAGGGAAAAAATTTGACGCCGTGAAGACCGGTATAGGCATCGTTACAACCAGGTGGATGGTTGAGACCCCCATGATTTTTAAGGCCGACCCGACTCAGGCCCACGGTCAGAAAGATACCTTTATACCCGGCTTTGGCTGTTATTTGTCCGAAGCAGTCCAGGCGTCGTGTTCCGCCTATCCTTTCTTCGACAAAAAGGTCGTTGAGACGTCCGACAAGCAGAGCGTCGTTCTGGTTGATGGAGGGTACGCCGCCAACAATCCCACGCTCTTCGCAATTGCCGATGCGAGCAGGTCCGTGAAAGCCGACCATTCGCGCATTCGGGTCCTCAGCGTCGGCGTCGGATCCTATCCTGCGCCCAAACCCAAGCGATTTACGAAGGCCTGGATTTTCAGCAAGTTTGAGGAGGCGGAAATCCTGCAAAAGACGCTTGAGATCAACACCGCAACGATGGAGCAGCTTCGTAAAATCCTCTTTCCCGACATTCAAACAGAGCGAGTGAACGAAGCTTTTACACAGCCGGAAATGACAACAGACATGTTCGAGCACAATCTAACGAAGCTGGATTTGCTCCGTCAACGAGGTGCGGAATCGTTTGGCAATTTTGAACCAAGGCTCCGGACATTGCTTCTTTAGAGGGGATCGGCGTGGCAATACCGGAGGTACAACTTGACGACTGGTCTGCGATCGGTGCGCAGCAGACATCAAAAGACACGCACACGAGCATCAGAGCGATCTTAGATAGCACTGATGCGTCTTATCGCGCCCGACAGCCGACGAGTTTCCTGCAAGGTTCCTACCGGAACGATACGAACATCAGAGCCGAAAGCGATGTGGATATAGTCACGAAAACGAAATCGATATTTTACTACGATATCAGCGCGTTGAGTGCTGCAGATCAGGAAGAATATCGCCGGAATACCCCAACGGCAAATTACAGCGTTCCACAGTTCAAAACGGAGGTGACTGATTGGCTTCAGCTGCATTACGGCGCCGACCTCGATGCCACCGGGAACAAGGCTCTGACGATTGCGGCTAGAAGCAATCGTCGGAAGGCGGACGTGCTGGTTTGCGCGACTTTCAAGCGGTACCACTACGGTGGCTTGATGGGCATTAGGTTTGTTGAAGGCATTAAGTTTGTCACCAACGACGGACGGTGGGTTGAAAATTACCCCGTCCTCCACTCGGATAACCTTACCACTCGTCATCAAGAAAGTGGCGGCTGGCTGAAGCCAACGATCCGCATTCTCAAGAATATGCGAAATAAGGCTCGCGACAACGGTATTTTGCCGAAGGGCGTCGCCCCGTCCTACTATATCGAGGGACTACTCTATAATGTCCCGTTGGACTGTTTCGGCCAAAGCTACGCCGATACGATTTTCGCCTGTCTGAGGTGGCTACGGGCGAACGATCGCTCCATGTTTACGTGCGCAAACGGCCAGCAGTTATTGCTTGCCGAAAACTCTCCGACCTCGTGGCATCCCGACCATTGCCGCAATTTCCTGGACGGATTGGCAATTCTTTGGGACACGTGGCGATAAGCCGAGATGTTTTAGGCGGTGTCCGCTCATAGGCGGCGACTAAGCTGTCCACCACGGCCCAGATGGGGTGCAACTAGCCAGAACAAGGCCGATTGTTCACTGCGCCCCAAGGAGATACACGGCAGCAACGATGGGGCGGCGATCTTGGTTTAACTGTGCACGTCCATATAGATCCGTTACACTTAGCCTTTTTTCGGAGCAATCTCAGTGATCACTTACAGCGTTCTGCCTGAGCTTTCATGAAAGCGTCCACTTCCTCGACGACAAAACCCGAAAAGGACGAGCTCAACGAGTTTCAAGCGGCGTCTCTGGTCGGTTTGTCGCCCAAGCTGCTTCGCTGGTTGACAAGCTACGCGCCCAAGCTGGACTCCGACCGTAAGCTGAAGGCTCGCAAAGCGAACGGGCATCTCTACGTCGAGCGATCGGAGCTCGAAGGATTCAATGACTGGCTGAAACTTCCCTGGCCCTCCAAGGCAGGTGCCCGCCCGCCGGTGCCGGTGGGCATCAAACAGGAGATTCAGGATGAAGCTGGGGGCGAGTGCGCCATTTGCCACAGCAACGCCAATTCCTGCGAGGCAGCGCATATCAACCCGGTGGCCAAGTCAAAGAACAACCACCCCGATAACCTGATTTGGCTGTGCGCCAACCACCACACCAAGTTCGATAAACACACCTATGGGCCAAAGTCCGAGAACGCCAACTTCGTGGGCGGATTCAAGCAGGCGATGACCTATTACAGGCGCGCGCTCTGGGAACTGCAGGCCGAAGTCACGGGCCGGCTCTTCACCCTGCTGAAGGCGTGCGAAAGCCTGAACACGCAGCTGACGGCTGGTGCCACGGCAGAAGAAACGGCAACAGTTACTACGCTGGCGAAAGCGGTCCTAGCTCAGGTGCCAAAGATGGCGCCCACCTCCAATGCGGACGCGGACTACTCCGCCTTCGAGGCTATGAAGGCGCAGTTCGAGGCCTTGGCGAAAAGCTCAACCAATGCCAAAGAAATCGGAACCACCTTGCAGCTTGCGGCGACAGTCAAAGCCGACTTCGCCCGCCGTGCTGGCCATGTCAACTGCCCGCTGTGCATGGGGCGTGGCCAACATAATGGTATGGACTGCCCGGCCTGCGACGGCGAGGCGGAGCTCACGGAACATGAGGCGCGCTCGGTCGATCTTGACCGCTACGCACTTGTCGACTGCCCCCTCTGCGATGGTACGCGCATTTTTAAAGATCGCGACTGTCCGGCGTGCGGCGGTGATGGCGAAATAGAGCGGCGTTATGCGGAGCAAGTCGATGCCCAGGAATGGGACGAAGTGGATTGCCCGGTCTGCGAAGGCACCGGCATGCTGCGCGGCGACATGTGCCAAGCCTGCGGGGGGGAAGGTCGCATCGAGCGCAACCAGCAGGACCAAATCGACGTGCGCGAGTTCGTACTTGTCGACTGCCCGCTCTGTGAGGGCGGAGGAACGTTCCGGGGCGAGATCTGTCCCGAATGTGGCGGAGAGTGCGAGATGGAGCGTCGCTTGGCCGACGAAATTGACGTGCGCCAATACCAACGCGTCAAATGCTTCATCTGTGACGGCACAGGTGAGTGGCACGATCGCCCGTGCCGCGCCTGCGGCGGCGATGGCGAGCTGGACCGCGGCCAGGCAGACCAAATCGATCGGCGCGATTACCAGCTGATCAAATGCCCGGCCTGCCGCGGCGGCCGCGACTGTGACTTTTGCCAAACCTGCGGGGGCGAGGGAGAGGTTCCCCGTTTCATAGCCGACCAACTTTAGCCGGTAGTATCGCGACGAAGCGCCTTGTGTGCGCGGCGCCCTGGGCCAAGAGAAAGCTGGGCCGGAACATGGGCCGGAACAGGTTTCCGCTCCCCGCGCAACCTAGGCCTCATACTTCGTCGTCGCGAAAGTCTGCTTTTGGGCAGCGGCAAAGGCGCACCTAACGACCGACATCGGCGCATTGCCGCCCGGCGGCCTTGGGGCCACTAGCCGTCTGGCCGCTTTGGATTTAGCCAGCGTGCTGGGCAGGCGAACCGCTTCGGCGGCAACGCGAGCGGACAGATGACGCGCCTAAATGGCGCAGAAGGCGTTCGAGGGTATCGCTCAAGACCCGGCCCGGTGGCGGGCGCCACAGATATCGCCGACGCGGTGCGGCAGGCGGTCACCTACCCTACATCGTCTTTTCCCACGTTAACGCCGGTGCGTACCAAGCGGCTGGTCGCAAGGAGGCCTGACGGACGGATGGCGGAGTTCGTCGCTCCGTGACTGCGCCACTTTGGAAATCGCTAGGCGACCGCTGGGCGACTTGACCGAATTTGCCCCTGATCGGCTGGAAAATAGGATGCGCCGAAGGCGCTCCGTCCCTATGTTGTCGGCACATCGAGAGCCGGCTACGAACGATGCGGACAGGGGGAATACGAATGTCGGACGTCTTCGATGAGTTCATTCAGCTGGACCGGACCTTCCACGACCTCGCCCTGAGCGAGGAGGAAGGTAAGGATGCCGAGCTGTTCCGGCTGATGCGCCGCGACAAGCCCACGCAGTGGTCCGACCTCCTGGAGGAATCGCGCGTCGTCCTCTTGTCCGAGGCGGGATCGGGAAAGACCGAAGAGATTCGGCACGTGTGCCGCGACCTCCGGCTGCGCGGGAAGTACGCCTTCTTCCTGCGCATCGAGCACCTAGCACAGGACTTCGATGCGTCCTTCGAGGAGGGAACGCCCGAGGAGTTCGATGACTGGGTCGCGTCCGGTGAGGACGGCTGGCTCCTCCTCGATTCCGTCGACGAAGCCAGGCTGAAGGATCCCAAGGACTTCGAGCGCGCGATCAGGAGCATCGGCCGCAAGCTGCGCGGGGTTCTGCAGCGCGCGCACATCGTCATCACGAGCAGGGGCGAAGCCTGGCGGCCGAAGACAGATCTCCTCCTCTGCGAGACGAACCTGCCATGGACTCCACTGGCAAGCGCGCCCGAAGTCGACCAGGATTCGGACGAAGCCTTCACGACCACCGACGACGTTAGCTCCAAGCGGCGGAAGTCCATCTTCCGCATGGTCGCGCTCGACGATCTCGCCGGCGAGCAGGTCGATCGCTTCGCAGGGGCCAAGGGCGTCACCGACATAGCCGCTTTCAGAAAGGCGCTGGATCGAGCGGAGGCGTGGTCGTTCACCACCCGTCCGCTCGATCTTGCCGAGACTGTCGAGTTCTGGCTCGCGAACGACCGCGTCGGCTCGCGTCTCGAACTGCTGCGCGCCAGCATCGACAAGCGCCTGGGCGAGCGCGACCAGGACCGCGCCGATGCTAATCCGATCTCGAAGGAGCGCATCCGCGAGGGTGCGCGTCTCGTCGCAGCGGCCTCGAGCCTGGCAAAGGAGTCGGCGGTCCGCGTCCCCGACGGCCAGAAGAACGACCGCGGGCTCGATATCAAGCAGGTGCTCACCGACTGGGACGACGCCGACTGCCGCACGCTTCTCACCAGGCCGATCTTCGACGAGGGCATCTACGGCACGGTGCGGTTTCACCACCGGTCGGTCCGGGAGTTCCTAACCGCCGAGTGGCTCCATTCGCTTCTCGTCGACGAGGGATCGCGCGCACGCGTCGAGAACCTGTTCTTCCGGCGGCAATACGGCGTCGAGGTCGTCGTCCCGACGATGCGGCCGATCCTGCCGTGGCTAGCGATCCTGGATCAGCGGATCCTCGACCGCGTCATGCGCCTCGCCCCCGAGGTCCTGTTCGAAGGGGGCGACCCCGCCCAGCTACCGCTGGAGACGCGGGTCCAGATCCTGCGGGAGTCCTGCGAGCAGCTGGCCCAACCCGCCCATGGCCGCAGCATCACCGAATACTCGGCGGTACAGCGCTTCACGAATCCGGATCTCGCTGACGTGATCCGCGAGCTCCTCGACAAGCACAAGGACGATGACGACATCGTCTGGTTCCTGCTGCGGATGGTCCACCAGGGCGGGATCGCGGCGCTCGCCGACAAGGCCAAGCACTTCGCCCTCACCTCTCGATCGAAATACAAGCGCATCGCCGCCATCCGGGCCGTGATCGAGGTGGGGTCTCCGCAAGACACTGCCGAGGTCCGCAAGGCGTTCGTCGCGGAAGGGCCCACGCTCCGGCGGAGCTGGCTGGGCGAGCTTCTCGACGGGCTCGGCCAGACGCCGGCCGACGTGGAGTGGCTCCTCTCCGCCCTGGCGCTCGCGTCGCCCAAAAAGCGATTCGAGACCGATCCGCTCTCCGACGCGCTCGCCAGCTACGTGGCGGCGCTTCCGCCAGCCCTGCTTGCAGCACTCCTCGATTGGGTCGGCAAGCTGCTGAACCGAAAGCCGGTCATCGAGCAGCGGCACTGCGAGATCTCCAAGCGATACAGCTGGCTCGGGCAGACCGCCGGCCAGATCCTCATGCGGATGATCCGGGGCCGCAACCCGGCGACGCTGAAGAAGCTGCCTCTGTCGATCCTGCGGAAACTCCCTATAGCCGAGGACTACGGGCGCGGCCTCTTCGAGGAGGTCCGCAACGAGCTGCCGCAACTGGCCCGCGAGTGGCCCCAACTCAATCGAGCGCTGTTCTGGAACTGCGTGGCCGAGGAGCGGGCGCGCCAGAAGCGCAAGAACGGCGATCGCCTGACCGACTACTGGCATTTGTCGATCTTCGGCGCCTACTGGGCCTTCGACGGCTCCGATTTCGACTACATCATCGAGCAGATTGCCGCTCGGCCGCTCACGGACGACAAGCTCGTGGCGCTCACGCTCGCGGTTTCACTCTATCAGCAGAACGGCCGACCGGGTGCATGGCGGGAACGCCTAAAGACGGCGGCGACGATCGATCCCGAAGTCGAGATTGAGCTCGATAAGCTGCTCAACCCACCGAAGGGGGCCTCCGCCAAGTTCGAGCGGCAGCAGGCCGCCTGGAAGCATCGATCCGACAGGGAGGCTGCGAAGCAGGCCAAGGCGAAGGAGCGGGCCAAGAAGATCCTGGCGAGCCGCGTCGCTACCATCCGCGACTTCGGTAAGCCAGGCAAGGTCTCCAACGACCAGTACTATCTCCACGAGCAGATGCGGAGTGGCGATAGCCAGCATAACTGGTGGACCGCCGGGAACTGGCGTCCTCTGATCGCGACGTTCGGCGAGGACGTCGCGCGCGCGTTCCGCGATAGCACCGTCAGCTACTGGCGCCAGAATACGCCGCAGCTTCGCTCGGAAGGCGCGGCCGCCAACAGAACGCCGTTCACGACAATCTTCGGGCTCACCGGCCTCTCCATCGAGGCACGGGAGACCGACGGCTGGCCGTCGGCCCTGAACGCGACCGAGGCTGAGATCGCGACCCGATACGCCCTGCAGGAGCTGAACGGCTTCCCGCCATGGCTGCCCCAGCTGCACAAGGCGTTCCCGTCCCAGGTTCTCGACGTCATCCTCAGGGAGATCAGGCACGAGCTCTCGACCGAGACGCCCGAGGGCGAGAGCCATTATGCGCTCTACGACGTCAGCTGGCACGGCGACTGGATATGGGACCAGATCGCGCCGGCGCTGCTGCCCGAGATGCGCGCCAAGCGGGTCAACACCAGGAACCTCGGCTACCTCCTGGCCATCATCAACCGCTCCTCGGTCGACGACAGGACCATCGCCGCGATCGCGTCGCGGAAGGCCAACGCCACGCGCAACCTCACCTTCTCTCCGATCTGGTTCGCCACCTGGGTCGGCGTCGATCCCAATGCGGCGATCCCCGCGCTCGCGGCCCGCTTCGCCAGCATGGACGATCCTGCCGAGCAGACCAAGCTGGCCCTCACCTTCGTCGTCGCCCTTCTCGGCGGCCGCTCGCAGGAGGGCCGCGCGCGGCAGGCCTTCCGCACGGTCGAGCACATGAAGTCGCTTTACCTGCTGATGGCTCGGTACATCCGGCAGAAGGACGACATCCAGCGTGCCGGCAAAGGCGTCTACTCGCCCGGCTTGCGTGACGACGCCCAGGATGCGCGAAACGCCCTCATTGCCTTCATCCGCGAGACGCCCGGCAAGCCGGCCTTCCTCGCCCTGCTCGAGATGGCGCGTGCCCACCCCGACGAAGAGAGCAGGCCTTGGATGGGCTTTCACGCGAAATCCAAGGCGGCCGCCGACGCTGACATCGACGCGTGGACGCCTTCGCAGGTGCGGGAGTTCGGTAAGTCGCTGGTGGCGACGCCTGCCAACCACCGCGAGCTCTGGTATCACGCCATCGACAAGCTGGACGCGCTGAAGCACGACCTCGAGAACGGCGACTCCTCGATAGCGTCGATCCTTCAGGCCGTGGATCAGGAGACCGAGTTCAGGAAGTTCATTGGCGGATGGTGCCGCGACCGCGCGGCAGGTCGGTACGTTGTCCCGCAGGAGGAGGAGCTCGCCGACGCCAAGCGCCCGGATCTGCGGTTCTTCGGCGTGGGCTTCGACGCCCCCGTGCCGACCGAGCTTAAGCTCGCCGACAAGTGGACCGGTCCACATCTCTTCGAGCGTCTGGAAATCCAGCTATGCGGGGACTATCTACGCGATGTCCGCTCTAGCCGCGGGGTCTTTCTCCTCGTTTACCTTGGAACGAAGTCGTACTGGGACTTGCCGAACGGAAGGCGCGCTGACACCTTCGAAATGCTGATCGACGAGCTTCAGCGTCACTGGACGCTAATCTCCAACGACTATCCCGGCGTCGAGGACATCCGGGTCGTTGGCATCGACTTGACCCGACGGGGCATCGACACCAAGGCTGGGAAGGCTGCCAAGACTGCCAAGAAGGCGGCCACGGCCGAAGGGAAGCTGCTTAAGACTGGGCCCAAAAACACGAGACCACCATCCCACACCTTCAGGCGACAGTAAGCCGGGCGCGCCTGCCAAGCCGGATAAGAAGGGCGGGCAAAACGAAAAGAAGAGGAGGCGCGCCTAGACGGCCGCTATTGGAGTCTCGGCGCGAGCGTTAACGACCTCGATGGGGCGCAAAGCTGCCGCCCGCTGGTGTCGGCCGCAAAGTCCGCTTCTTGGCGAAGGCAAAGTTTTAGTTGTGTGCGTCAAGTTCTTGTGTGGATGCCAGCCGTTTTGCAAGGAAGGACCTGAAGTATGGGCATGTGATCGAGTGCGGTCATGTGTCAGGCCTTGATTTGCGGCCGTTCCATGTGCCGCGGGCCGGTATGGTGATGCG